>NZ_JAGGQY010000026.1:0-75404 GCF_018613105.1 Bacillus sp. ISL-77 | reverse complement strand
ATATATAGGTATTGCCCTTTTTCGTTGAATGTTTTTGAATGTTTTTGATTGTTTTTAAAGTATTTTTCTAGATATTAACTATCCTAATTTCACATATGTATTCATAAACAAATGTCTTCAACTCCTAAATCTCAATAACAATATGATTCATCAAGTATCTGTTTTTTTAAAAATTCCCTATGTTTGCACAGTTTTTAGATCCTAAAAACAGCATCTCCCTTTTAAAGCTATCCATTAAACTTATTCTTCCAAAGAAATCACTTCAATTTCTATAATTAAATTCTATCTAAGAGATTAACAAAAATCAATCACTTTCATTCAAAATCTTTCAAAAACGTCCAAAACCTTTCAAAGTCCTATACTTTTAAAAGTTAAACTATTAATTCTTCAGTTTTTTACATTTAGTGACATTCTAGTTGTTTTGATTCAACATATCTTTGAAATTGGACATACAAAACTCATGTTCATTATTTAACATATCTAAAGTTGTGCCAGCTCTCCAACATGCTTTTTACTGCTGCAGAATAATAAGGATTTCCATATCCTCCTGTCCTAACTTATAGAAATTAAGAATATCGGAAAATAATAGGATCGCTGCCAACCCAAGATAATGTCAGTTGAACTTGAGTATTACTTGGTTCATAGAATCTCTCAATACCTATCTTTTATTGACTCACCCTTAACCATACTAAAGGAATATGAAATAAATATTACTGTACCAAAAAGTTCTGTTGATGTTTACAGAGCAAATTCATATCAAGGCCGTGCTTGGCTGGTCGCGGTACACGGGATTGTCGCTGCTCTCTATGATCAGAGAACATACAATTATTATTTAAAGCCATTCGCCTCTAATAGAGAAACGAATGGCTTTTTTCTTTGGTTTTTTAATAATTTTGAACAAAACTTGGTGAGTTGGCCTCCAAATAAAACCCAAGATATGTCTTTTTAGCTGATCAGTATATGAAAGATAAAGATGTTTAAGAAAAAATAATGTTAAATTTTTCCAACAGTAAATATCTATAAAAGTATATTTTAATAATAATGATGGAATAGTCAACAAAGTTAAAGATAATTTATATATCAACATATAATATATAATGACATATATGTTGATATATGTTTTGAAAATATTATTAAAATATTGGTAGAGAAAAGAAATTCGGAGGTGTACACAAAAGCCGTATCCTAAGAATACTTGTAGTGAACAACTTCCATTCGATATAACCAGAACAACGTCCTGAGATCTGGAGCCGCCTGTAGTTCCATTACGTTTTTACCGTTTAACCAGGAAGCAGGAAGGAAAAATTCCACTCGATGGGGGTTGAAGCCAGCTCCAGCTATAGTCACCAATTGTTTGTTTATTCTCAGACTGATGGGAGGGTATCTTTCCTGATTTCCGTTTCGTGATACTAGACCAGTGAATGCAGCGATAGTATGGCCGTTTCTCATCTGGTCATCGTTCAAAGGAAATCGGAACGCAACTGAACGTCCGTTGCTCACGATGACATGGTCAGATCTGAAAAAACTCTCATTTTTAAGCGGATGTAGTCCGGGAGACGTTTCCGGCGGATTCAACTCAACGGATGAATACAGCTTGGAGATCGCTTCGTTGATACCGTCTTCCGGCAAATTTGCGGCTTTCAACGCAGGACGCATGGACTCTTTTTCCAATGTTGGGAAGACCGTAGGGGAATAGAGTACTTCCGCTACGTCCAAAGCTGTTCTCATTTTTGGAAAGACACCGGAAACGGAAAGTGCCTGGGCTACTTGCTCTGGCTGCGTGTATCCCACGTCGGCGGATAAATATGTTACAGCCAATTGCTCAGGGGATAACTCCGTAAACACAGGGGTCGGATCGCTGTGTTTTAGGACTTGCCCCAATTGCTCAGGGGATAAACCGGAGTAAAATCTCAAAATTTCATGCGCCAAGGAAGCGGGTAATGCTTGTGGAAACGCAAGGCGTAGCAACCACGCCTGATAGGCAGCGTTCTCCACTACATAGCTTGATAGATTCATAGCTCTCCTCTTTTCTCTTTTCTGCTTTAGTTTCCGTACGTCTCCTGAATGGCTGCCATATGGTCGTCAGCGCTGGATCCAGGGAAAACTGTTGCTAATGCGGAAAGTACCTCTTCCTTGTCCGAATATCCCGCAATTTGCAGTGTTTGGACCATCTTCAAAGGAGTATCTGTGGTATCGCTAAAATACAGCCGCACAAGTATCGCCATTTGCAATGGTTACGCTGCGTACGGCGGATTGTCGTCCTTAATTTTCCAGGTCCGCTTCAGATGCGATTTTTCCTTGCTCCTGCAGAGCGAAGATGGATTGCTCTACGCTAAAAACGGGAAAAGCGCCCAAAGTTAGAACCATAAAATCATGCATGTTAATTTTCCCTTGGTAATATGTGCCCAACGCTTTACTCGCCTGGGCAGCAGAGATACCTGCTATACTAAGCGACCAGGCCATTTGTGCGGGAACACTAGTGGAACCTGTAAATTCATTTCCCAGCAAGGTTACTAGCAGCAACGGGTTGTTACGAATTTCCGGATACAGACCGGCCAACACATTGTTTCTCCATACTCATGAATTGATTCGTAACCAAATATGTAGATTCATTTTGTTTCTCTCTCAAATTACCAATTTTAAATGTTTGAATAGTCAGAAAATTATTAGTATAATAGAAAAAAGATCAAGGAGTTGATTTCTTATGGAAAAGAATTTGCTTAATTCACCACAACCTGAAGTTAATGTCATGGATTCTCTATTTGCTGAAATGGTGTTAGACAAAGCCCTGCGTGATTTCCGAAAAGAGAAAATTCAAAAGAAAATCGACCTGTCCTTAAGAGATAAAAATAAAGCAGAATTCATACGATTAACAGAGGAATTAAAGAAAGTTTCTTAAAATGGTTTTATGTAAATAGGTCTTATATAGTATAAAGGTTCTTCCAGTCGAAGATCCTTTATACTGCTTGTTGAACTAAACGTATCCGTTAGCCACCCATGCATCGCACGCTACACCACAGAAAATGAAATTGGGTACCCTCGGACTATTCTTTTATAAAGATTGGCAAACCATGTCGTTACATTTTGGTACCTTAGAGCTCATGTAGATGATAATTAAATATCATTTCTCGAATACATTCTAACCTTTTCATTTTTTGTTTTTGAAATCAAAAACCTCCTACATTTAGGCTTGGGCCTTGGGAGTGCACTTGTAGGAGTTATTTTGAAAATGGGCGGTTATATTCCGAATGCTAAACAAACTGCAACCGCTTTAAATTATATTGAAATAAGCTTTATCTGGATACCACTAGTCATCTGTATACTGATCGGAATCACCCTGATTCCCTACAAACTCGATGATAAACGGGCAGAAATGGACTTAGAACTTGAACGCCGCCGATCAGGCGCAACGCCAATTCAAAATGTTGGTTGATGCATGGGATGATGCATGGGGACGGTTCTTTTGCAAAATTCTCATAATTTAAGAAGAATGGTATAAACCGAATGACCCCGACTAATCGGTATAGTGTGAAGGAAAGTGGAGTGCAATGTAAATATATAGCTGATAAGTATACTAAAACTTAAACATTTTTAACTAATACAACCCTTTTCAGAATGAAAAGGGCTGTTTTCTAATCCATCACTATATAAAATAAGTAGCAAAATGTATACTAAATACTATTACTATTTGTTATATCATTACCAATATATACCTATAACACTGACCTCGTTTATTTTTTGCCGCTACATATGAATGTTGCAGTATTTTGATTAAGGTAAGTTGCCCTACTTTGGGGTGCAGTACACACTTTTACGTGTCGAGTTACTACTATCTACAATTTAAAACTTTTGCTTGTTCAGTTATCCAACTGCAATGGTATCAAATTCAAAATACTTTGAAGCTACTTTTACTGTTGTTTCTTTAGAAACCTTAATGGCCTCCTCTGCGTCTAATTGATAATATTCCGGACGGAATAATTCTACAGACGCAACATCTGAAAAACCAATTTCCTTCAATGTTGATAAAATGCCATCTAAATCAATTGCACCTAATCCAGGCCATACTCGATCCTCATCTGTTAAGAATCCAATTGGGAAATCTTCTGTATCATCCATGTGTAAGATAAAGATTTTCGAGCCGTCTGCGTTCTTCAGGTCTTCCATTTTTGATCCCATCGCATGGAAGTGGAAACAATCAAGAACTAATCCGACATTCTCACGATTAACTGTCTCCACAATATCGTAAGCTTGCCCAAAAGTATTGACCGTACATTGCGGATGTCCAACAAATTCAACGGCGATTTTAATGCCATAGCCTTGAGCAATGTCAGATAATTCTTTTAAGACTTCTACACAACTGTTTTTAATATCTTGTTTCAGAATCTTTTGTTCAGTAACCAATGGCACTGCTACCACATACTGAACACCAATCTTTTTACCTAATTCCATCATTTCTTTGAATTCTTCAATGATGGCCTGATAGCCCTCTTCATCCCGATTGTTGAAAAATACAAGAGCATTAAATGCAAGCGGCTTAATATGATGGGTTTGGAAATATTCTGCGAGTTCATCAATTGTATGGTCTTTTAGATACTCAGGCAACTTGTCCATGGTACGAATTTCGATAGAATCATAACCATGTTTTTCACAGTATTCCAAATCCTTAGCTAGATTAGAGTTTTTCAGTGTAGTAGCTTCGTTAAAACATAATTTCATCGGTATCATCTCCATAGGGATATAGTTAATTTTACACTCAAGGGTGATTTACTTATCATTTGTTTTAAAAGAATTAAGCCTCTTGAAGCTGCTTCTCACTATAAAATGCCGGCTTTTCTCGAAGAATAATCGGTTCCTTTTGACCTGTTTGCTGGGCTTGAACACATGCATCTGCTGTTACTTGCGCAATATAGCCATCCCATGATGTTGGTCCTTGAGGCTCGCCAGTTTTATTAATGGAATCAATAAAGTCCTGGATTTCGACATTATAAGCATCCATAAAACGGTATTTCCAATCATTTAAGATGCTTGTGCTAAGTTTTTCATCCTTTCGCATCACGATACTGGAGAATTCAGGTAATTTTGCAATACCATCTTCACCAATGATTTCACATTGAATATCATAGCCATATTTACAATTTACAAACACTTCCACATTCATCACAATCCCGCCAACTGTTTCGATTGTAAATAATTGTGGATCTTGCAGCTTTTCATGTGAGTATTTTGTTTTCCTTGGAAAAACAACTTGAACAGATTTATAGTCATCATTTACAAGCCAGTGAAGTACATCAATTTCGTGGATTAATGTATCTACTACAGCCATTTCCGTCACATAATTTTCGCCTACAGTTGGATTACGGTGTGCCGCACGAATCATTAATGGCTCACCAATTTCATTGTTATCAATGGCTTGTTTTAATTGAACATATCCACTATCATAACGGCGCATGAAGCCTACTTGAACTAATTTTTTACCTTGTTTCATTTCTGCTTCCACGATTCTCATACAGCCTTCCGCAGTAGTCGCTAACGGTTTTTCACAAAAAACATATTTACCAGCCTCAACTGCAGCTACAACTGTTGCTTCATGTGCTGGCCCCCAGCTTGTAACAATGACGACATCCACATTCGCATCGGCAATTAGTGCTCGATCGTCTGGATAAACGACAGCATCTAATCGATAGGTTTCAACCGTTTGTTTTGCAGATTCTTGATTAACATCTGTTACTGCTACAATTTTCCCTCCGGATAATTTATTTGTAATTCGATCAATATGCTCTCTGCCAATTGCACCTGTTCCTACTACACCAAATCTTAAAGTCATGTTGATACTCTCCTTTATATTTACGAATTTAATGTGATACATCTAGATGGCGCTTTCATTTTTTAGTTAATTCACAATTCAATCATTGTTTTATAAGATTATTGATTGGAAGCTTGTTTATGACTTTCTTGTTCATAGTTACGGAAATAACTTTCTAACTGCTCAAGTGACTTTCCTCTTGTCTCTGGCAAGATTTTATTCACAAATATAATGGCGGCAATTCCACACACAGCGAAAATGAAGAAGGTTATCGATAAGCCCACTGCACTTAGTAATATTGGGAAAAATAGCCCAACAAGGAAGTTTGTGATCCATAAGCAGAAAACCGTAACACCCATTCCAAGACCGCGTAATTTTTGCGGGAAGATTTCAGATAACATTAACCAGGTTACCGGAGAAATAGCACCCTGCTGGAATGCTAGGAAGGTAACTGTCAAGCTAAGAACTACAAACGGAAGCGCTGGTGATCCTTTAAGTACTAACGAGAATACCCCAATTAAGGCAAGAGCTGCCGTTGTTCCCGTCAATCCAGCAATAAGCATCGGACGTCGACCGACTTTTCCTAAAAGCCAGATACCGACAAAAGTTGCTAATACTGAGATGGCACCATTAGCAATATTTCCGATTAGTGCTGCATTGGTTGAAAAACCTGATTTTTGAAGAATTTGAGTGCCATAATACATGATGGAATTAACACCCGTTATTTGTTGCACAATCGCAATCCCAATTCCAATCCCGATTATCCGGCGGACCCACGGCACATTTAAATCCCCAAATGTTGCATGCTGAACCCCTGACTCTTGAGAAATATTATTTTTAATCTCATCAAGTTCCGATTCGGCACGGTTTGCTTCACGTATTTCTTTAAGGACTCTTAGTGCATCCCCCAGTTTTCCTTTTGATGCAAGCCAACGCGGGCTCTCTGGAACCGCTAACATTCCAAACCATAAGACCACAGCCGGAAGTGACGCAATCACTAACATGTAACGCCAAACATGTGAAGCTCCTTCGCCAAGCGTATTTCCAAGGATGGCATTAAATACAAACGCTAACAATTGACCGGAAACAATCATTAATTCGTTCTGGGTAACCATCCTTCCCCTCTTCTCAACCGGAGACATTTCCGCTAAAAAGGATGGCACCATAACGGATGCAGCCCCTACGGCTAAACCCAGCAAGAATCGGAAGACGATCATAACACCAGCAGATGGTGAAAGCGTACATCCAATGGCTGCAATAAAGAATAGTAAAGCGAGATTTAGAATCATTTTGCGGCGGCCAAAACGGTCGGATAAACGCCCACCAAATACGGATCCAAGCGCAGCTCCAAAAAGTAATGAACTTGTAACGAAACCTTCCGTCACCGGTGTCAGATTTAGCTGGTCAGGTTTTGCCATAAAAGGTAATGCTCCGTTAATAACACCGGTGTCATATCCAAAAAGAAGTCCCCCAAATGTGGATATAACCGTAATCTTTTTTAAAGCTTTTTCGTAATCATGTGGTTTTTCAATCGCTTGATTACTCATGTTCTCCCTCCCCAGGGTTCGTTTTTTTTTAAGCTTTTATTAATGAACCAATTTCTAATGGAATTAATTCTTCATTAATATAATTACGGGCTTTCAACGCATACTCCAACGGATGTGCAACTGAGGGGTCTTGTTCTGCTTCAATGACAATCCAGCCTGAATAATTCGTTCCGAGAAGCTTCTTGTATACTTCTGTAAAATCAATGCAGCCGTCACCAGGAACTGTAAACATTCCTGCCAAAAAGGATTGTAAGAAGGACTTTCCTTCTTTTTCACATTGTTCTTTTACCGCTTGACGCACATCTTTAAAATGAACGTGATGGATGCGATTGAGATGTTTATTTAATAGAGTCATATAATCAGCATCGGATACATAGATATGGCCGGTATCATACAGCAAATGAACGTGATTAGGATTAGTGTTTTCCATAAGACGATCAATTTCTGCTAATGTTTGTACGCCCGTCCCCATATGATGGTGAAAAACTAGCTTCAAATCATATTCTTCAGCAATTTTTCCTAATTCATTTAGTCCCTGGCATAACTGAGCCCATTCTTTATCTGTGAAGTATGGTTTTTCATTGAAAACATTTTTATCTATACCTTGAATACTATAGGTTTGTTCTGATACGACAGCAACAGCTGCATTAACCGCTTTCAAATACTCACAATGTTTATGGAAAGCTTTAGAGGCTTCTTCCACACCGTCTCGAATAATAAAACTGCTAAACCATTGTCCTGCAATTTTTAATTTGCGAAGTTGAAGCTCTTTGTTCAATACTTTAGGTTCTGGAAAAAAGCCACCAACTTCTGTTCCCTCAAAGCCTGCTACTACAATATCACTTAGTAAGTGGGACAATGTATTCTCTGCCCCAATTTCAGGAATGTCATCATTGCGCCAACCAATTGGAGCAATCCCCCATGAAATTTTTTTATTTCCCATCGTATAACCTTCTTCCTTATAAAAGTAGGACTGTTTAACCGGTTGTTTTATGAATAGCGTAAAAACCCGAAATAATATATCCTCCCTCTCTTATTAGTGGATTTCACTCCAATTATCGTCTGCAGACAAGAGTGTTCAGTCATATGTTCACAAAGAGATATTGATTAGTTCCTATTTTATAGATTATGAAGAATCGATGTATTATAAAAAATTGCTATCTAATTATCATTTCTTGCTAAACTTTTAGAAGTGTATCAAGATTTAACAAAAAAATACCCACATAAATGGATATTTTTTAAAAATATGTAATTAAAAACAAAGTTTTCTAAACTTTCCAGGAGTTATGCCCCCAGTAGATTGGGAGAACACTTTAATAAAATGGCCAATACTATTAAATCCGCAATCCATGCTTATTTGCTCGATTGAAAGATTGGTTTCCACCAATTGATTCTTAGCTTGGATCAATCTGTAATTTAGTACATATTGGTGAGGGCTGGTTCCTATATACTTTTTAAACGTACGACAAAAATGATAGGTACTTATATTGGATATTTCACTCAGCTGGTCGACGGTAATTTTAGATGAGTAATTCTCACTTATATAAGACAGTACGGCTTGAATTTCGGTTGGCACTGCTTTTGTCCCATTTGTATCTCTGTTTTCAAACGTATTACGGGTACTTTCTACTAAATTACCAAGCAGTTTATAAATTTCTAAAGATATTTTAAAGTCTATTTCCTGGTTCGACGCTATAAGTGATAAAATATTTGGAATATTATTTTGTTCAGTCGGCAGTCTAAAAATACACCCCTTTCTTTTGTATAACTCTTTATACATAACTTGCGTGTGACTACCTGTAAAGTGAAAAAATTGGAAGGTCGTTTCTTCCGCTGCATAGTAGTTATTATTTTCTTTACAATCTAGAAGAACAATATCATCTTTCGAGGCTACAAATGATTGGTCAAGATAGTGGAAATGCATCGATCCTTTTTTTATATAAAAAATGATAAAGGAATTCATGTAATCACGCTTAATGCTGTAGGGAACATCTACTATATATTCACCGCCCCATAGGACATAATTATATAATTCTTTCGTTAAAGCGGAAGGTTCATAGAAATATAATCCCTTTTTTGACTTGATGCCCGGTTCTACCTTTGGAATATAGAAATTCATTTTTTCACCTCTCACCAATTGTAAACACTAATTTAACATTATTAAATATAGTATATTTCATACAGACTCAAATGTAATGGTCTATTTTTTTGGAACTATTCGAACATTTTATACAATAGCACGGTAAATATTCTCTGAACACCATGTACGAGCGTTTTTTATTGAACATGAAAAAAAAGAGAAATATTGAGATAATTCATATTTTACACGCTTACATTATGAATGTTAGCGTTTTTTTAATACATGTTTTCGTTTTCATCACGATTGCTAAAGGGACTCACGAGGTACAAAATTAAATTAAACTAAACTAATTCCCAGGGGGAAATCATGATGAAAAGAATAATTAAATTCATTAAACATACAATACCATCTTTTAAAAAGTCAATGGATCAATATGGAGAGGCACGAATCATTTTTTATGAAAGTATGTGTGCTTTAAGCGAAAAAAAGTAAGGTAATTTTATTAATAATCTCATAAAAAAAAGCATAAAAAAACGCGGAGTAGTCCTCTAGACCATCTCCGCGATTCAGTTATTCATTTATTTTTTCTATGCTCTCATTTTAAAGTTGTCCTCTATTTGTTCTAATGAAAGCCCTCTTGTCTCTGGCAAGTTTTTCGCTACAAACACTACCCCAATGAACCCAAACACAGCAAATAAGAAAAATGTTCCTGAAAGTCCGACAACCTTTAAAAGTGTAGGGAAAAATAGACCTACTATAAAATTACAAAGCCATAAAAACAATGTAGCAATTCCCATACCAGCACCACGGAAACGAACAGGGAAAATTTCAGCAATAATGAGCCACCCTAAAGGACCAATTGCTCCTTGGAAGAAGGCTAAATATAGGACTGTCAGAGATAAAACTACCAATGGCAAGGCCGGTGAACCAGCAAGCGCGAAAGTAGAAATACCGATCGTAATAAGAACAACTGTTACACCAGTTAACCCTGTAAGCAGCATTGTCCGTCTGTTGACTTTGTTCGTGAGAGACATACCAACTATAACAGCAATAACGGCGATTAATCCATTTGCTACATTTGCAATCAAAGCTGTTTTTGTTCCAAAACCAGCATTTTCTAGAATTTGTGTTCCATAATACATAATAGAGTTTATACCAACTAACTGGGATACTCCCCCAATTATAGCCCCTAGGAAGATAATACGTTTGATCCAAGGTACCCTTAAATTCTTTAGCGTCACTTTTTCTATTTTTTGCTCTGCTTGGATATGTGCTTTTATTTCATTTAATTCTTGTTGTGCTACACCCTCATTACGAATCATTTGAAGCACTTTTAGTGCTTCAGCCATTTTTCCTTTTGATGCCAACCATCGAGGACTTTCTGGTAAAATAACCACTCCAATCCATAAAGCCACAGCTGGTAATGTTGCAACTACTAACATGTAACGCCAAGCATGTCCTGTATCACCAAAGACATTTCCGATGACTGCATTACATATATAAGCTAGAAACTGCCCAGTTACAATCATCAATTCATTTCGAGTAACCATCATGCCCCGCCGATCCGATGGAGACATTTCCGCAAGATAGGATGGTATTATGACTGAAGAACCACCGACAGCAAGCCCCAGCAAAAAGCGGAAAATAATCATGATTGATGCATTGGGTGAAATAACGCAGCCTAATGTTGAAAATAAAAATAAAATAGCTAGATACATGATTAGGCTTCTGCGCCCTTTTTTATCTGATAATCGGCCTCCCACTAATGACCCCATAGCAGCACCTAAGATTAATGAACTCGCTACTAACCCTTCTGTAAAAGCATTAAGATTTAATTGGTCAGGTTTAGCCATAAATGGAAGTGCTCCATTAATAACTCCTGTATCATATCCAAATAATAGCCCCCCAAATGTTGATACAGTAGTAATTAATTTCAAGAACTTTTTTGGGTTCTTTTTCTTCTCATGTTCCAGTTGAACTGGAATATCAGAAACTTTGAGATTTTGCATGTTAAATTTCCCCTTTGTCTAATTGTTTTTAACAAATTTCTTATCCCAGATTCCTTGATTAAGTCAGGTTGGAATAATAGACTCCCATAAAGATCCTTGCTCATTCGGGATCCATTTAAAACGCTTTCACTTTACTCAATTTTGAATCAAACTGATTCTATTTATATTTCTCATAATATAACCTAAAGTGGTACTGTAATTTTGAAATGCGATGTTGTGGTTTTCGGGGGTTCATAATTTTTAATGTTAATTATTGTAGATGACATGAGATTTTTAACTAAAAGACAGATTCCTGCATTGGCACAATTCAATAAGGAAAGTCTCAGGATATGAGGTAAAAAAATATATTTTATCTGACCGAGGAACAATCTATGGTAATTGCCCCCCGGCCTTATAATACATTCAGTTGAATCTCTTCATATAACGAAGCTGTTTAACCTTTTTTTAGACTAGCTGTGGTTTTTTATTCTCATATTCTACCCAAACGGATCCGTTGTCTGCAGAACGAACACAGTTTTCAATCCAGCGAATACCTTCAATTCCAGCATTAATATCAGGGTATACCAGATTTTTCAATGTTTCCTCATCCCCGCGATTTTTTGCATCAATGGCAATGGCAAATTTCAGATAAATATTTGCCCAAGATTCGGTTAAACCTTCTTGATGCAATGCTCCCAAACGCTCATCAGCATTACATGTTTCATCCAAGTAAGGCATTGCACGTATTAAAGTTTGAATAGGTTCTCCCTGAACTTCCAACTTAAGTTCATTTGGTTTGCTATCCCACCATTCTAGGCTTGCTTTAGATCCGACAATGCGAATTCTGTGGCCGTCCATACATCCTGCATTGATAGAAGATGTCCATAGTCTTCCTACTGCTCCGTTTTCATATTGCATCAAAACAAAAGCATTATCCTCTAAAGGAGCACGGGATCCAACAAAACTTTGTCGGTCACATAATAATTTTTTAATTTTCATGTTTGGCATAATCAGCTCGGACATATAGTAAGTATGGGTTGAAAGATCTCCCAAAACAAAACTTGGACCAGCAACCTTAGGATCCACACGCCATTTTTGGGCAGCATTTGTTTTATCACCTTGTTCGGTTGCACTAAAACCATGTGTGTACTGTAAATCAACCACACGAATATCACCGATCTTACCTTGTTCAATCATGGCCCGCATTTGAAGCAGCAACTGATTCCCAGAAAAACCATAAGTAACTCCCACAATTTTTCCTAGTTTCTCTGCTAGGGCTTTTATCTCCTCACCCTCTGCCACAGTAAAGAACAAAGGTTTTTCACAAATAACATGCAATCCGGCTTCCAATGCTTCTTTCGTAATTTCATAATGGGTTCCGTTAGGAGTGGCAATGGATACAACCTCGATACCATCTTCCCGTTTCGCTTCTTCTGCAAACATTGTTTTATAATCAGGATAGCAGCGATTCTCATCGACACCAAGATTAACACCAAAGTCTTTTCCTCTTTCTGCATCGATATCAAATGCACCCGCTACCAATTGATAAGCTGTATTATCTCTTAGTGCCCCAATGCGGTGTTTATAACCAACCTGGCCAGTTCGCCCGCCTCCAATCATCGCCCAACGTAGTGGTCTTTCAATCTTTTTCTCTCCATTTAACATCGTAAAAACTCCTCTCAATTGAATAATTTTTAGTATTTTTCAGAAATATCTGTAAAATTAAAAGCTAAGTGTTTGTTTTAAAGCATCTATCGATGTTCTTATTCCTGCCTCAATGGACATGGTCAGATCTTCCATTTCTAGTGAAACTTCACCGTTATATCCCATCATGCGAACAACAGAGAAGAATTCTTTCCACCATTGCAAATCTTGACCGCAGCCGACAGCCACATAATTCCATGCTCTATTTGCTGTATCCGTAACCTCTTTTGTTTCCAATACACCATTAACAGCTGATAAATGTCTTTCAATTCTTACATCTTTACCATGAACATGGTGAATCGCTGCTCCCAGTTCTCTGGCTGCCAAAATGGGATCTGCTCCCATCCAGATTAAATGGCTTGGGTCTAAATTCAATCCAACCATCGGTCCAACTGCATTCCGTAATCTAAATAATGTTTCCGGATTATACACTAGCATAGAACTGAAATTTTCAAGGGCAATTTTTTCGACACCACATGATTCAGCCTTTTTCACTAACTCTTTCCAATAGGGGATCGCTACCTCATTCCATTGATAATCCAAAATATCTTTTAATACTGGAGGCCAGCTTACTGTATAGGTAATCCAGTTAGGAATTTTATCTTCCGGGCTTCCTGCCGGCAGACCACTCATCATAATGACCTTCTTAACACCAAGTAAACCGGCTAATTCCATTGTTTTTTCTGTTACTTCTCTGTGCTCTTTTCCAAGTTCACCTGGATCTAAAGGATTTCCAGAACAATTCAATGCACAAAGCTTAATATTCCGCTTTTCTAGTTCGCCTAGAAATTCACTTCTTTTTGCTTCACTTTCCAGCAATTCATTTAAACGCAAATGTGGAGCCGGTGACCAACCTCCTGTTGTCATCTCAATCGTATCAATCCCCATTTCAGCCACCGTATCCAGCATTTTTTCAAACGGCAAGTGGCCTAAGCTATCTGTTACATATGATAATTTCATAGAATTTTCCTCCTTGTTTTGATTGCTGTGTATTTCTGAATCCTTTATTGCATAAAAGTGTTTGGTTTTTACATTTAAGGACATCTTACAAATTAACCTGTTTTTGGAGAATTCGCTTTCATTTTCCCATGTCTGTATTTTCCAATGAATCACCTTCTATGATCTTGTCATGACCTTGTTTACATAGCTAATTATATAAAAAGAATTCAGAATAGTAATTAAATTATAGAGACATGTTTTTATACTTTAAGGACATCTTTCTTTAAATGATTAAATTTTAATCGTAAAAAAACACCCCCAATATAATAATAGAGGTGTCAGCTATGCGAATATGTAGTTGTATTTTGATCTACAAACAGAGAGCGAAACTTTCCTGGTGATATTTGCATCATGGAAGTAAAAACACGGGTAAAATATTGAACATTCATAAAACCCGTTTCCTCAGCAATTTCTTTTAACGACAAATTCGATTTTTTGAGTAAAATCATGGCTTTTTTTATTCGTTCGTCTTGAACATACTTTGAAAAACTAACTCCTAATTCAGATACAAAAACACGAGACAAATGTCTTCCGGATATGTGTAGATGTTTGGCTACTTCCGTAAGCTTCAAGGAATTTGATAAATTGTCATGAATATATAACTGCGCCTGCGTAAGGAGTACGGAGTGCTGTTCGGGATCATGTTTATGATTACTCTTATTCAAAGCAGGAACAAAATCCTGCAATATGGAGAGAATAAGAGAATAAGCAATATTGGAGAGCATTTCTTCAAAAAACTCATTTTGCCGCTTTGTTGCCTGGATAAGCAGTGATTTCCATAATAATGCTGTTTCCATTTCATCTTTATCATGTAAAATTACTTCGGTGCATAGTTTGGCAGTCTCCATGATTTTGATCCAGCTTTCACTCGATTCGGATTCAATTAGTTCAAAGGCAACATATAATAAAGACAAGCCCTTTTCACTTTTTATTTGATGTAAAATTTCAGGTCTCGATAAAAAAAGTGTATTTTCTTGAAGTGTAAAGGTACTTTGATCGTCTATGTAGGTTCCTTCCCCTTCGACTACATAACACACTTCGAAAAAGGAATGTTTATGTAATTGATTGTCATAATGTTTCGGCATGACTCCCCAATAATGAACTTGAAAAGAGGCATTATTTTGGTTTAAACGATGAACATAATCATTCAAAGAAGTTTTTCCAGAAAGGTATTTATTTAAATCCAATATAAGCACTCCTATTCAAAGTGATGTAAACGCTTTATATGGTATTAATTAAAACTAAATAGCCTTTGGGACTATCCAACTTATCTTAGTTATTAAATTTTTTTAGTATAGTGAACTCTTCATTATTCCGTCTTGTCTTGTACACTTATTTAATGGTTCAAATACATTCTAGATGCCAGCCTTACTTTTTTCAACAGATTGTCATTTAACTTGAAGATTAAGGCTCAAGCACATCAAAGAAGAACCCTTTAAGAGTTCTTCCTCAGCCCTTACTTCTAATTGCACGAATACTATTTCTTAGAGAGGTATTTTCTTTCCTTTACAGCCCGGCTGTTTCCCGGATGTACTTCCTTGCTTTCACTGCATATTCAAATGGATTTGCAATTGCCGGATCCTGTTCGGCCTCGACTACAAACCATCCTTTATAGTTTGCTTCGCTTAGCACCTCAAATACCGGTTTGAAATCAATGACGCCGTCTCCTGGTACGGTGAAAACCCCTGATTTAACAGCCTGCAAAAAGCTCATTTTTTCACTATGTACTCTTTCCACGACTTCCAAACGGACATCCTTTAAGTGAACGTGATGGATCCGATCAACGTATTTTTTTAACACTGACAGGTGATCTTCGCCAGAGAATACAAGATGTCCTGTATCGTAAAGAAGGGATACTTTTTCAGGGTCGGTTCCTTCCATTAAACGGTCGATTTCTGTTGTGGTTTGCACGCCTGTCCCCATGTGGTGGTGGTAGACAATTTTCATTCCTTTTTCAGCCGCCAGGTCGCCAAGGCGAGTCAGCCCTTCCGATAAGAGCTTCCATTCTTCTTCAGTATTTACAGGTTTATTTGCAAATAGCGGTGTTTCCATTTGGCCCTGGATGCTGTTGCCTTGTTCTGAGACAACAATTACTTTTGCACCCATTTCATGAAGAAAATCACGATGTTCTATAAAAGTTTTTTCAGTTACTTCAAATGACTTTGATGTTAAAAAGGAACTAAACCAAGCACTTGCAATCTCTAATCCTCTTAAAGAAAGGGTCTTTTTTAAAACCTCTGTATCTCGCGGATACTTGTTTCCCACTTCACTTCCCGAAAAACCGGAAAGCGCCATTTCGCTTATGCATTGCTCGAAGGTAACTTCGCTGCCGAGTTCAGGCATATCATCGTTCGTCCAGCCGATTGGGGCAATTGCCAATTTTACTTGATTTGCGTTAAACATTGTCTTATCCTCCATCATTCATTGTCCTGTGTTTTAGCAATAATGGCCTTTTTAGTAATAATGGCCTATTCGTCTCATTGCCTTGTAAGTTAATACAAAACCTCCTAACTGCATCAGATCAAACGGATGGCTTCTCTACTATTAGGAGGTTCGTAGTATCATTTCTTCATTTCTATTAAATTACTGGAGCTGCAAGATTTAATTGAACTGGGGCACCCTTTTCAAGCGATTCTTTTGCTGCTTTCGCGATTTTTTGCGCTTGTAAGCCATCAAAGCCTGTGCAGGCAACTTCTTTCTTTTCAAGAATAGAGTAAGTAAATTCTAAAACTTCATCAATATATGCCTGGTTGTAACGCTCAAGGAAAAAGTAAAGCGGCTTATCTAGCGTAACAGCCTCAACTGTTGATACTTCAACAGTCGTAGGACGATTGTTATCAGCTTGTGCTGCCCCTTTTTCACCGAAAACTTCAAGGCGCTGATCATATCCGTACACTGCCTGACGGCTGTTATCAATTACTCCCAGTGCACCATTGGCAAATTTCAATGTAACGATAGCGGTATCAATATCACCAACTTCACCGATTGCCGGATCCACCAGCACTGCTCCGGC
This sequence comes from Bacillus sp. ISL-77, assembly GCF_018613105.1. NCBI lineage: Bacteria > Bacillati > Bacillota > Bacilli > Caryophanales > Bacillaceae > Bacillus > Bacillus sp. ISL-77. The sequence continues at coordinate 58,270 of NZ_JAGGQY010000026.1, read as the reverse complement.
AGCAGAAACCTCGACAACTTCACTGTCCATTACATAGCGTGCCATATCAAAATCGTGGATCATCATATCCATAAACAATCCGCCGGAAGCTTTCACATAGTCAACACCTGGCGGCTCTGGGTCACGGGAAGTAATTCGTAAAATATGCGGCTGACCAATTTGACCATCTTTTACAAGTGTTTGAATTCTCCGGAAATTCGGATCATAGCGGCGGTTAAAACCAATTTGCAGCTTTACTCCCGCTTTTTCAACAACAGCTAATGCTGCTTCTGTTTCTTCTACGGAAAAACTTACTGGTTTTTCACAGAAGATATCTTTGCCGGCAAGTGCTGCTTCTTTAATGATTGTTGCGTGAGTATTGGTTGGTGAACAAATGAAAACTGCTTGGATATCCGGATCTTCGAGCAATTCATGGTAATTGTTTGTCAGTACTTCAATTTGTTTTTCCTTCCCCCATGCCTCTAGATGATCAATTACAACATCTGAAACACTTTTAATGCGAATTTGTGGTATCTTTCTTAAATTTTCTACATGCAATTTTCCAATCCGGCCTGCGCCAATTATTCCTACTGTTAATGATGTCATTGTGATTCCTCCGATTTATTAAAGGTAATGTTTGGTTAAGCGCTTACTCTATACCCACGCCGAAAAGTCGATCGGCATCATTAAAGATTTTTTAAGTTTCTTACAGATTTACGTTCAACCAACCTAGGTGAAAGCATAATTCGCTGCTGCGGGATCCTTGGGTCTTTTATTAGCTTTAATAGCTGATCCATCGCAAATTTTGCCAACTCCTGCTTTGGCTGGGCAATCGTCGTTAAGCCGGGTTCGGTTAATTCCGCGTAAATCGTATTATCAAAGCCAACTATAGATAGATCATTTGGTATGCGGATACGTGCCTTACGTGCTTCCTTGATAAAAATTGCCGCAATTAAATCGGTTGAAGCAAACACTGCTGTCGGCCTATTCTCCAATTGCAATATCTTCCTTGCTGCAGCTTTTGCGTCGTCTATTTTAGACATGGCATTTAAAGTCCATTCATCCTTTAAGACAACCCCTTCATCAGCCAGGGATTTTTTAAAGCCTTCAAGACGCATTCTGCCGCTGGCCCGGTTTTGCTCTGCGATTATAGCAATTTCTGTATGCCCCATATCAAGGAGGTACCTTCCTGCCATATATCCCCCTCGTACATCATCTGTTGTTACAATATGTGATGAAAAACGGAGGCTGTCAACAGAAAACATTAAATGCGGTATATCCCTTTTTTGAAGACTTTTATAGGCCTTCCAATCTTCAGGCTCTGTCGCAATAATAATCCCGTCAACCTGTTTTTTTTGTAATAATTCTAAATAATCATGTTCGCGTTCAATCTGGTAATCCGTACTGCATAAAATAATGGAATAGCCCATTTCCCTGGCGTTGTTTTCCAACGCACGGGCAACTTCAGCAAAAAAGGCATTTGAAATATCAGGAACAAGAACACCGATTGTAAAGGTTTGCTTACCTGTTAAAGCAGTAGCAACACTGCTTGGCTGATATTCAAGCTCCCTCATTATTTTCAGAACTTTATTTCTCGTTTCTTCACTGATACGGCCTGTATCGTTAATCACCTTGGAAACGGTTGCAATCGAGACCCCTGCCTTTTCAGCTACATCATAGATCGTAGGCTTCATTTTCTTCCAAACTCCCTTTAATAATCCTTATTCTGGTATTATTTTACCACAAAGGATTACCGGGTGATGCTATGCTATATTGGAATCTCTTTTTTAAAACGAAATTTCCCGCTTATTTTAAAACTTTCACAAACATTTTTAAATTGTATGATCCATTAATTACCTACATACTGTTTAATCTTAGAAAGTGACTCATCCACATTTTCTTTAGTAATCACATTAGCACCGGAATCAATTCGTTTGTCAACTGACTGTCCATGAATTGCTTTAACCGCTGCATCTACAGCCATATAACCAATCTTATACGGATCCTGGGCTACCTCAGCATCCAGCCCGCCTTCTTTGATCGAATTTAGTCCCTCTGATGTTCCATCGAACCCAACAACCATTACTTTGCTGTTTTTTGATTGAACAGCACGTAATGCACCTAATGCCATATCCTCGCTTGTTACGAATACCGCTTTAATTTTAGGATTTGATTGAAGAATATTTTGCATTACATTCATCGCTTTCGCTCTGTCACTATCAGCAGGTTGAATCGTCACGACATTAATACCAGCGGCTTTCAGGGCTTTTTCTGCTCCATTGGTCCGGTCATCGTGGGTTTTATCACCCAAAGCTCCACGAATGATGGCTACCTTATCTCCTTTATGAAGTTTATTGGCCATGTATTTTCCACCTTCTTGACCAGCCACTAAATTTCCTGTTCCTACGAAACTAACTTTTTCAGAATAGTTTGCATCTGTATCTGCCAAAATGACAGGAATCTTATTTCTATTGGCCTGTTGAAGAACATTAAGTACGGTAGCGGGTTGGCTAGGTGCGACAACCAAAGCATTCACATTATTGGTAATTTGATCTTGAATCAGCGTAACTTGTTTTTGTACATCCGTTTCAGCACTAGGCCCCATTACTTCTACAGTAACTCCATCTTTTTTACCCGCATCCATTGCACCACGCTGAACCAGCTTCCAATATTCACTATTTAAAGCTTTAAGAACAACAGAGACCTTTACTTCTCCATTTGAAGCAGACTTATTAGAACCAGAAGCAGTCTTGCTTGCCCCTGAAGAAGCCGAATTGCTGCATCCCCCCATTACTAATCCGGCCCCTAATACACTCATCATTAAAATCCCTCTAAGTTTTTTCATCATTTCTGCCCCCTTAAAATTTAAGTTTAAGAAATCGTATTCTCCCGAGCATTATTCTTTGATGATATTTTTTTGAATCAACTTTTTCACACAGAATTAGTTTTTCTTACTTTTGCGTTGACGAAGAACGTCAACATACACTGCCGCAATGATAACCAATCCGATTACCGCCAGTTGAGCATCTGCGGAAACGTTAAGAAGGTTAAGGCCATTTTGAAGGACAGCAATTACTAGCGCCCCGATTAATGTGCCGGAAACTGTACCAACCCCGCCGAAAAAGCTGGCGCCACCAATAATAACAGCTGCAATGGCATTTGTTTCATAGTTTAATCCTGCTAGTGGGAATGCGGAGTTAACTTGACCTACCATTACTAATCCGGCAAGTCCTGCCATTAAGCCGCTAAGTGAATAAACAATCAGAAGCACTCGGTCCACATTAATACCAGACAAGCGTGCAGCCTCCTTATTGCCTCCGATCGCATAGATATAGCGGCCTGTCTTTGACCTGGTAAGGAAAATGTGAAACAGTACATAAACAACAATGACAAGAAGAAAGCTGACTGGAATCGGACCAACAAATTGATTTCCGGCAAATTGAATGGCAACCGGGAACCCAGCAATCGGTGCGGCTGCGGTTACAATTAGAGCAATACCGCGGCCGATGAATTGTGTACCAAGTGTAGAGATAAACGGATGCGGTAAATGCAGCTTCGTTAATAACAGTCCGTTTACCCAGCCAAATAAAGAACCTACACCAAGACAAACAATGACACCAATAAATGGGTTCATATGCAGGTTAACGGTAACGATTCCCATTAACATGATCGATACGGCAAGAATAGCACCAACTGACAAGTCAATCCCTGCTGTTATGATTGCTAAAAGCATTCCAAGCGCCATTAAAGCATTGATGGCCGATTGACTGGCTATATTCATAAGGTTATTTACGGTAAGAAACTTATCTGATAGGCAGGTAAGTATGACAATCAAGATGACAAGAGCTAATAGAGGTCCCAGCTTACCAATTATTTTCTTTAAAGTGATCTTTTCTTTTGGATCTGTGTTCACCGAAAGATTCTTTTCTGATTCTGTCACTAATTGAACTTGACTCATTTTCTCATCCTCCTGTAGCCGCTTTCATTATTCGGTCTTGCGAAGCTTCTTCAATCGGCAGATCTGCCGTTAATTTCCCTTCACTCATGACTAATACCCGATCACACATGCCAAGAATTTCAGGAAGGTCCGAAGAAATCATCAATACCATGGAACCGTTTTCAACTAACTGATTCATCAAGCGATAAACTTCAACTTTTGCCCCTACGTCTATCCCTCTTGTCGGTTCATCAAAGATAAATACCTTCGCATGTGTGCATAACCACTTGGCAATAACAACCTTTTGCTGATTTCCGCCACTCAAGTTCCTGGAGTGAAGTTCAATGTTACCAGGACGAATTTTTAACTCTTTTACATACTTTTGTGCTTCCTTACGCATTTCTTTTACATCCAGCAGACCTGTACTGCCTTTAAACTTTTCCATATTCGCTATAGCAATATTAAAGTCAAGTGTCATGTCGAGTAGTAGACCTTCACTTTTGCGATCCTCTGTAATAAAAGCTATCCCTGCGTTTATGGCGTCGCGTGGAGATTTAATCTTTATTTCCTGACCGTCAATAAAGACTTTACCGCCTTTATGGTGGTCAACACCGAAAATAGATCTGGCCAATTCTGTACGGCCCGCACCTACAAGTCCAGAGATTCCAACAATTTCTCCATAATGGACTGAAAAATTAACCGGTTGGGTCGTGCCTGCTACGATTAAATCTTCAACACGAAAGCCCTCTTTTCCAAGGGTAAAGGACTGCTTTGGAAACTTTTCATCTAATGATCGTCCCACCATCAGTTCAATCCAGTAATCACTTTCTGTTGTTTTAACTGGTAAAGTTTCGATTTTAAATCCATCTCGGAGAATGGTTATCCGATCGCCAAGGTGTTTAATTTCCTCAAGGCGATGGGAAATAAAGATAATGGCGATGCCTTTTTTCTTAAGCTCTTCGACCACTTTATAGAGCTGTTCTACTTCCTGGGCGCTTAAACTGGAAGTAGGCTCATCCATAATAATTAATTTGGCATCTAACGTGATTGCTTTTGCAATTTCAACTAACTGCTGCTGTCCAATACCAAGTGTTCCCAGTTGTTTATCTGCAAGTTTCGGGCTTTGGCCAAGCATCTCCAAGCAGCGCTCAGCTTCTTTGCGCATTGCTTTATGGTTAAGCAAGGACATTTTTCCGCCGTGTTTTAATTCTCTTCCAAGAAAGATATTTTCATAGACCTTCAGTTCAGGAATGACATTTAGTTCTTGATAAATGGTAGCAATGCCTAGTTTCATGGAATCAACTGGGTTATTTAGTGTTACCGAGCTCCCTTCCCAATAGATTTCTCCTGCGTCCTTTTGATGCACGCCTGTTAAAATCTTGATTAAAGTAGATTTACCTGCACCGTTTTCCCCCAGCAGCACATGTACTTCACCCGGTCTTACGTCAAGATCGATTCCCTTTAATACATGGTTTTGAGCAAAACTTTTCTTAATTCCTTTAATTTCGAGAAGGCTCCCTCCACGTACAACCATATATTGTCTCCTTTCTGCAATTATCCATTTTGGCTTTAATAGATTGGTGGTAAAGCGCTCACCCAAACAAGAGAATGGGATTATTATATTTTAAATAAGAGACCATTTGTTTTATCTGAGTAAGCGCTTACTCTATGCTTATATTGTAACCTACTCCTATTGAGGATTTCAATTCTTATTTTTCCAAATTAACAAAAAATTTATTGTATTTTTGGTATATAGTGATAAAGTTAGTGTTATTTTGCTTAAATATTGATACATACTCTTATTATATTTTGGGATATAGTGGTCATCTTATAGTGATGTAATGATTATATTTCTACCTTCGAAGTATCCCATACCTTTAGTTTTTCTAATGAAGTTTTATAATAATCGGTTAGAACCTGAAGATAATCTGGTCCTTTAACTGCTGTAAACGGATTTGGGCCTTCTGCAGTCATCTCCATAATGATCGGCCCAGTATAATTAATTTCATGTAATGCTTCAACTTGACCTTTTATATTAGAATGGCCATTTCCAACAGCTTGACGATTAGAATCAGCTACATGATAAACTCCCAACTTACTTCCTGCTTTTCTTAATGCATCAATAGGGTCTGCTTCCTCAATATTCATATGATAAGCATCTAAAAGAATAGATAAATTCGGACTATTGACAGAATCAAGTAGTTTCAGGGCCTCTTGATTTGTAATAATTTGATGGTTCTCATAGCGATTTAACACTTCGAACACTACTTCGATATTTAAAGCTTCGGCTTTCTTCATCACTACCCTGGAACTTTCTACAAGAAGCACCCAATCCTTCGCGAGATCTCCACTCCCGGTTATTTTTCCCACATCGCCATGTAAACAAATTCGTTTTGCACCTATATCGCTTGCCCAATCCAATAGATTTAAAAAGTAGCCCACTGCCTCTAGTCTTATATCTTCATTTTCACAGGAAATATCCACATTATCAGGTGTAACAGATAAGACTTTTAACCCGTATCTAGACAAGATATTTGCAAGTTCCCCTGGATCTTGCGTAAGATCTCCTTGAACTTCTACTCCATCTACACCAATATCCTTAGCTAATTTACACTTTTCTTCTACAGAAATATCACCAAAAGTCCATAAACATAAACCATATTCTCTACTCATACTACTTCCTCCTCGTTACTAATTTTATTTAATGTTTCTTTTATAGAGTCTAGTACTCTACCATATTTCAGAGTGGATTGAATTTTCAGATTATTATTTATATATGATTCTAGTACTTGATAATACAAAACGCCCGGATACTCACATTTACAAACGGTCTTTAACCTATTTTACTAACCTTACTCTGATTTACATCATATTTATCTCTAAACTCATCCTCTATTTGTTCCAATGTCAGCCCTCTTGTCTCTGGCAAGTTTTTCGCAACAAATAATATCCCAATAAATCCAAACACAGCAAATAAGAAAAAGGTTCCTGATAGTCCGAGTATTCTTAAAAGAGTAGGGAACAATAGTCCTACTAGAAAATTGCAAATCCATTGGGAGCATGTAGCGATCCCCATACTAAGACCACGTAGGCGAACAGGGGCAATTTCAGCTATTACGAGCCATCCTAAAGGTCCAATAAACCCTTGAAAAAAGGCTAAGTATGTTACTGTCAATGTTAATACGATAAATGGTAAAATCGGTGAATCAGTTAGCGCAATATTAGTAATCCCAATCGCTATTAAAACCACTGTAACACCAGTAAAACCTATAAGCAGCATCGTCCGTCTATTCACTTTGTTAAGGAGGGACATACCAACGATAACAGCAATAACGGCAATTAAACCATTTGCTACGTTTGCAATCAAAGCTGTCTTGGTTCCAAAACCAGCATTTTCAAGAATTTGAGTTCCATAATACATAATAGAATTTATTCCCACTAACTGAGCTACTGACCCAACGACAACCCCTATTCCTACCATATATCGAACCCAAGGTACCCTTAAATCTTTTAGTGATGCTTTTTCTACTTTTTGCGATTCTTGAATATGTGTTTTTATTTCATTTAATTCTTGTTGTGCAATACTCTCATTACGAATCATTTGCAGTACCTTTAATGCTTCAGCCATTTTTCCTTTTGAGGCTAACCATCGAGGACTTTCTGGTAGAACAGCCACTCCAAACCATAATGCCACTGCCGGTAAAGTTGCAACAACTAACATATAACGCCAAACATGTCCTGTATCTCCAAAGGCATTTCCAATAATGGCGTTAAAAACATAAGCTAGAAATTGCCCAGTAACAATCATTAATTCATTTCGCGTAACCATCCTGCCCCGATGTTCCGACGGAGACATTTCCGAAAGATAGGATGGTATGATTACCGAAGAACCGCCGACAGCAAGGCCTAGAATGAAGCGGAAAATAATCATTACTGTTGCATTGGGTGCAGTAACGCAGCCCATTGTTGCAAATAAAAAGATAATAGCGAGATACAGTATTAGACTTCTGCGCCCTTTTCGATCTGATAACTGTCCTCCCACAATTGAACCAAAAGCAGCTCCTAACGTTAGAGAACTTGCTACAAGCCCTTCTGTAAGAGGGGTAAGATTTAATTGTTCGGGCTTTGCCATAAATGGGAGTGAACCATTCATAACACCAGTATCATATCCGAATAATAGCCCCCCAAATGTTGATACAGTGGTAATTAATTTCAAAAACTTTTTTGGGTTCTTTTTCGTAAAATGATCCAATTGCACACCCTTATTTGAAATATTCTCCATATAGAAATTCCCCTTATATTTATAAGTGATTAACTCTTGGGCAAAACAACTGTAAAATTAATCTAAGAAACAATAATCCTAAAGTAAAACTTCCATTGGTTTTCAAACTGTGCAGCGCTTACAAATTTCTTTTAAGGCATCTCCCTTTTCTATGTAAAATGGAATGAAATCCTGTTCTGATGTGAAACTGACATCATGCCTGGAAAATGGAGAAGATCTTATCTTTCATTCATAGAAATTGGAGCCGTTGAATCACGAACAATCAAGAGAGGAGACATAACTACCCGTTGCATCACTTTATTAGATTGTTCTTTCTTATTGGTAATTTCATCAACAAGCAACTCTACTGCTTTGGCTCCCATTTCTTCTATAGGTTGAGCGATAGTCGTTAATGGCGGGTCACTAAGTTTTGCCAAAATACTATTATCAAATCCTACAATAGATAACTCATTAGGGATTTGTATCTTTAGAGTTCTTGCTGCACGGAAAACACCAAAAGCAAGTAACTCTGTCGAAACAAAAATGGCTGTAGGCCTGTTTTCTTGATTTTCCAATAAATTTAAGCACACTTGTCCACTCTCATCCAAATCTAAAGAACTATATAGGATAGTTAAATCTTCAGAAGATAGACCAGAAGCTTTTAATCCTTCTTTAAATCCCTTTACTCGGTTTTTTATGGAAGGAATATTGATGTTTTCTACGATCATGGCTATTTTTCGATGACCTAACTGTGCTAAATGAGTACCAGCTTCATACCCACCCTGAAAATCGTCTACCATTACTATATGAATGGGTAAATTAGGAACATCACGAGAAAGCATCACAACTGGAATATCACTCTCAATTAATTGTTGAAAAGCGCGCCTATTTTTTAAACCAGTTGCAATGATCATTCCATCAACATATTTTTGTTTCAACATGGAAATATATTCATCTTCTTTGGTACTGTCATTATCAGTACTACATATAATGACATTAAACCCTTTTTTACGACCGTTGTCCTCAATTGCTCTTGTCACTTCAGCCATAAAAGGATTAGAAATATCAGGAATCAACAAACCAATTGTTTTCATTGCCTTTTTAACGGAAGAAGCAATACTTGGCTGAAACTGTAATTCATCAATTACTTCCCAAATTCGTTTCTTTGTCTTTTCACTGATACTTCCATTTTCGTTTAATACTTTCGATACAGTAGATATAGAAACATTTGCTTTTTTTGCAACATCATATATAGTTGGCTTCAATGCTAATCTCCCTTTCCCCAATTTCTATTTTTCATTATAAACAAAGTTATTAGGAAAAAGGGCAATTTTTATCCATTCAAACCGTAATTAAAACATCATTTTCTACTTTAACCGGCTTTTTCTCCTTATACGACTCTATACATGCAAGAGCGATTAACAATGCAGAACGGGCATCCTCTCCGGTAACGGAAGTCGGTTTATTGTTCTTTACTGAATCAACAAAATCTTTTAATTCATCTACATAAGCATCAAAGAGCAAGTCCTGATCGTAGCGCAAAGTATTATAACTCGCTCCCTCTTTTGTATACCTAGTCATACTTGATTCGCGAATGCTTCCCATCTGTAACATCCCTTCAGAACCAAAGACTTCCCCACGGACATCATACCCATACACTGCTTGGAAGTTTGCTTCTGCAACAGCAATAGCGCCATTATCAAATCTAACGCTTACAACTGCTGTATCGAGTAAACCTTTATCCTTAAATTCTGGTGCTACCAAAGCATCTGCCATAACAAATACTTCAACTGGTTTAGCATTTGGATTTAGGTATAAAAGTGTATCAAAATCATGAATAAGTGTTTCCAGAAAAATAGTCCACTCAGGTTTATTTGGATTACCTAATGCTGGATCTCTTGTTAAAGAGCGTAATAATTGTGGTGTACCAATTTTTCCAGCAACGATTTCTTCATGCGCGCCTTTGAAGCCTTTTGAAAAGCGACGGTTAAATCCAACTTGTAATGGCACTTTCATCTCCTTAACAACTTGAAGAACTTCATCCGCTTCTTCCAGTGTTATCGCCATTGGCTTTTCACAAAAAACAGCTTTTCCGTTTTTCGCAGCAGCAATAACATTACTTGCATGTGTTCTTGCTGGTGAAGCGATAATAACTGCATCTACATTTGGGTCCTGCATCATTTCAAGTGGATCTGTATACGTTTTTATATTTAATCCTAATTCATTTGCAAATTTTTCTGCAGCACCGGGAAATGGATCTGCTACTGCATATAAAGTAGCATCTGGTATTCGTTTTGCTATACTTTCTCCGTGAAAGGCCCCCATTCTGCCAGCACCTAATAACCCAACCTTTAATTGACTCATTTCATCACACCTCATCATTTTAAGAAATACTTTTTTCTAATTATTATTAAAAAAACTCACTTAGAAAAAACATTTAGGAAAGTTCTTTCCTATATTTTTATTGTAATCACTTACATTAAAATCGTCAATTACTTTTATTTCATTTTTATGAAAATTTTTTAAATTCAATTTGGGATTGATAGCTTACTGGACGCTTAAAGAAAAAAGGCTATTCTTAAGCATTTTTCATACAATACTGGTCTTCTCTTTTAAAAGTTTCGATTACTTTTATACTTCGAAACATCATATGCTTTACCTGGAATGACGAGAAAGAAATTAAACAATACCGGATTTAAGGTGTTTCTTTCAGAATATATCTTTTTTTGAGAACTCACTTTAGGAAAGTCCTTTCCTAACTATACACACTGCTCTCCTTTCTTGCTATGGTGGTTATAAAAAAAAGATACAAAGTTTTTTAACTTTGTATCTTTTATCAAAATTTTAGGAATTTGTTGTAAAGGACACATCGACAATTACTAGGCACCAGCCTTACTTTTTTTGATAGATTTTTCTTTTTCCAATTCAGCATGATCTTTCCCCCAAATGATGATGAGGAACGTAGCCATTAGTCCCAGTACCCCGACAAAATAAAATCCTGCTTTAATTCCCAATAGTGAATTAAATATTCCTGCACAAAATGGCCCTACAAAGATGCCTATTGCATAAATAGCCTGGTAGGCACCCATCGCCGTCGCTCTTTTTTCGGGTGTAATTTTTTCAATGGCCAATCCTAACAGCAACGGAAAAATTAAGCCCAATGAAAATCCGCTAAAAATCTGAACGGCCAAAAATAACTCTTTACTCTGAACGAACGGAATCAGTAACGTGAAAACGGACGCAAAGAAAAAGGCCGTTTTTAGGGCATTCCATTCACCCAAAAGCGGAACAAGTACTCTCCCCATAAAAGGAGTCGCAATGGCATGAGGGATCATAAACGCAAACACGATGAAAGTGAGCTCTCTTGCATGAAAGCCAATATGGAGGGCATAGTTGGATGTAAATCCAAACATCGTTGAAAAAATAATACTATGTGCCAAAATCGATAATAGGGCCACCTTCAACAATGATGGTTCTTTTATAACAGTCGCTAATTCCTTCACCTTTAGCGGTTCCCTCTCTATTCCTTCTTTTGATTCAAAAATAAAAAGGGATAGGATCACACCGAGGATGCTGAAAGCTCCAGCTATCCAAAATGGAGCTTTCCAGCCCCATTCACTTACGATTGAACCACTGAAACTCATCCCTAAAAACTGGGCAAGAACGACAATAAATGAAATACTCCCCATTGCCCGATGTACTTCATGATCAGCAAAATAACTGGGATATAACACTGTAAATGCGACCCACGTAGCCGCTGAAATTCCTGCAAGTGCGCGGGCTGCGAGAATCCAACCTAAACTATCTGTTAGTAAAAAAATCACACAACTTAACATGCTGGCCAACATGCCAAAAATGATAAATGGTTTCCTAGCTTTCTTTACATCAGAAAATATCCCAATCGGAAGTCTGCATAAAAGCTGCATTATCCCGTAGCTGCTCAATACCATCCCAATAAATGTATACTTTCCCCCCAATGATTCCATATAAGGTGAAAAAACAGGAACATAGAGAAATTGCGGAAACCACAATAAAAAAGAAACAACAATAAACAGATATTTATTTCTATTCGTTCGTAATGTACTCAGGCATACCACTTCCATTTTATTGATTTAAGAAAAAACCGGGCAAATTTCGCCCGGTTGATTTTATGCTTTATAGCTTGATTTAAATTCTCTAATCTTCGCTTTTACCGTTTCTTTAACAGCTTCCTTACCTGGTGTAAGAATGGTCCGGGCATCATACACTTCCTTATCGTTCTCGAGCACATTTCGAACAGCCTTTGCCCATGCTTGCAAGCATTCTGTATTCACATTAATTTTGGCATGACCTAATTCAATCGCCTTATGAATTTGGTGTAATGGGATCCCTGAACCACCATGTAGGACAAGCGGCACATTGGTTAATTCTGAAATTTCCTTCATTTCGGCAAACCCTAATTTTGGTTCTCCTTGGTAGGGGCCATGTACAGAGCCAAGGGCCGCTGCCAGTGCATCGATGTTTGTTTCTTGGACAAGCCGTAAACATTCCTGTGGATCGGCGTAATTAATGCCACCGATAAGACCATCCTCGTTACCGCCCACGGTTCCAACCTCAGCTTCGACTGTCACACCGTGATGCCGGGCATAGTCAGTCACTTGCTTTGTCATGGCAATGTTTTCTTCAATGGAATAGTGCGAACCGTCAATCATAACGGAGGTATATCCAGCGTCAATGGCCTCCTTACATCTTTCCACACTTTTTCCATGATCAAGATGAAGCGCAACCGGTACTGTAATCTTCTTTTCCTCTATAATTCTATTTACCATCGCAGCTATCGTCTTAAATCCGCCCAAATAATCTACTAGTCTATCGGATGAGGCCACAATTATAGGAGACCGCTCCTCTTCAGCCGCTTCTAGCATCGCTTCTGCCCATTGAAAGCTGTTGATATTAAATTGTCCTACCGCATACTTTTCTTTTTTCGCTTTATCAAGCATTTCTTTCATCGGAACTAACCTTGTTGTTGCGATCATTTCCATCCCACCTCTCTTGTCTGAATTTTCAAACTAATTAAGGCGGATCAAATTCAAGTGAATTTGATCCAACCTCAAATGGATTTTTAGATTTAGTATTGTTTTGCCGTTTCTAATTTTTGTTGTCTTAACTCATATGCCTTTTGGATGCTTTCTTTATTCGATACCTCTGCAACACCGACATTCCACCAGCTATCATAGCCATCAGTCATTGTTTTTGGAAGGACTTTAATATCGATTAGTGTAGAGACTTCTTGCTTCTTGGCATCTTCTAAGGCTGCTTTCAATTCTTCGACTGTATTGACGCGGTAGGTCTTTGCACCATATCCCTCAGCCACTTTTGCATAGTCAATATTGAGGATTTTATTATCATGGGTTCTAAATTCACAGAAATAACTGCCGCCGCCATGATCCATTTGTAAATTGTTGATACATCCAAATCCTGAATTATCAAAGAGGACAACATTGATTTTTTGTCCGTATTGAATAGACGTAATTAATTCAGAATGCAGCAATAGGAAGCTGCCATCACCTACAAGGGAATATACCTCTTTCGTTGGCTCCGCTAATTTTACCCCTAATGCACCCGATACTTCATACCCCATACAAGAGTAGCCGTACTCGACATTGTAAGTATTTGGTTCAGTCGTATTCCATATACGCTGTACATCTCCTGGAAGGGACCCAGCTGCAGTGATGATCACGCTGTCAGGTGAAATGGTGTCATTCACGGCTAGTAAGGCCGTCGTCTGAGCAAGCTCTGTGTTAAGTGCGTCCGCATATTCATTCAATACTTCTTGAGAAAAATGATTTTTAACTTCCGGAAGGAAATTCTCACGCTTGAATGTTACTTGACTCAAACGGTCACGTTCAGCATTCCATTCTTCTTTTAATTCAGCAATTTCACTGCCAAAATCACTTTCATATCCTTCTAATAATGGTGCCAATTGCTCTAATGTTATTTTTGCATCTGCTACGACTTGGAAGGCATCCATTTTATAAGCCTGCAGACGGCTGACATTGATATTTAAGAACTTGGTTTGATCAAAGTCAAATGCAGTTTTTGAAGAAGTGGCAAAATCTGTATATCTTGTTCCAATCCCAATAAATAAATCAGCTTGACGCGCCGCTTTATTGGCTGCCAGTGTACCAGTGATCCCCATTCCACCTAGATTATTTTTGAAATCGGATTCTATTGTTGCTTTACCGGCTTGTGTTTCTACTAATGGGATATTATGTTTTTCTGAAAGCGAAACCAATATATCACGTGCTTGGGAGTATTTTGCTCCACCGCCAACTAAAATGACCGGTTTTTTGCTTGCACGGATCCGTTCAGCAGCTCCCTTAAGCTCTCGCTCAACCGGTGCTTTACGATCGACATAATGGACGCGTTTTTCAAAGAATTTTTCATCATAGTCAAACGCTTCCCCTTCTACATCCTGCGCAATACAAATCGTTGCCGGACCTGCTTTTCCCTGGTCGGTCATCACTTCAAAGGCACGAAGCAAACTTGGCATTAACTGTTCAGGGCGTGTAATCCGATCCCAATACCTGGAGACCGGTTTTAATGCATCATTTGTCGTTACAGCTAAGCTATATTCTTGTTCTACTTGTTGTAAAACTGGATCAGGCTGTCTTGATGCAAAGGTATCACCCGGGATAAACAATACAGGGATGTTATTGGCCAAGGCTGTCCCAGCCGCTGCGGCCAAGTTGGCTGAACCTGGCCCAACAGACGTTGTTACGGCATAGATTTTTTGACGAAGCATTTGTTTACTGTATGCGATTGCTGCATGTGCCATCCCTTGTTCGTTTTTCCCTTGAATCACCTTTAAATGACCTGAATATTGCTCAAGTGCCTGCCCAATTCCTAAAACATTTCCATGTCCAAATATATTAAAGATTCCTTCAACAAATGGAAATTCTTTTCCGTCCACATGGATATATTGTTGATTTAAAAATTTAATTAATGCCTGCGCTGTTGTTAATCTAATTTTCCCCATGGCTATTCTCACCTCACACTGTTTGTTCAGCTTTTTCAGATCTTGCCGCAATTAATTGTTCAATTTCGGCAACGGTTGGCATCGCTTCTGAAGAACTGTGTTTACTTACCACAATAGCTGCAGAGGCACTGCCGTATTTTAGGGCGGTTTCAATATCCTTGCCTGTGACTAGAGCGTATAAGAAGGCAGATGCGTAAGAGTCGCCTGCGCCAAACGTTTTTAATACTTTCGTTAGATAAGCATGGCCTCTGAATGTTTCTCCTGATTTTGAATATGCATAAGATCCTTCTACACCGTGCTTAATCACAACTAGTTCTGGAGAGTATTTAAATAAATGGTTAACAGTCGCTGCGTTGCTGCCTTCTGCCACGTTTTCCATCACATCGAACTCATCACGTGTACCTACTACAACATCTGCCTGCTCCGCCACTAATGAATAATAAACAGATGTTTCTGCAGGTGATACCCATGTATATCCACGATAGTCCAATTCAAAAACAACTTTAACGTCGTGTTTCTTTGCTAGATGAATGGCTTTTAATACGGCTTCACGGGAAGGGCTTTTAGCTAACGCTGTACCTGAAACGAGAAGAACTTTTGCTTTTTTAATATAGTCTTCATCTACCTCAGATGGCTGTAAATAAAGGTCAGCTACTTCATCACGGTACATTAAGATACTGCACTCTTCCGGACTTTTAATCTCTGTAAAGGCTAAACCTGTCTTATGGCCTTCTTGATCAACGACCATGTTGGATGTATCGACGCCAACACCACGCATATACTGCTCAATAAAACGTCCATGCTGGTCATTAGCAAGCTTGCCGATAAATCCTGTTTTTAGTCCAAGCTTTGATGATCCAATCGCAATATTTGCTGGTGAACCGCCTACATATTTTTTAAATGTCATTGTTTCTTCCATTGGACGGTTGTATTCCACCGCGTTTAAATCCATGCATGCACGGCCAATGGCAATAAGGTCAAATTCTCTATCAGAATGAAATTGAACGTTCATTTTTTCATAACATCTCCTTTATTTACGGTTTAGGATCCATTCGTGTGCTGGCTCATTGTGAAATTTCCAAATGCGTGTTGGTCCTGCCATTACATTTAGGTAATAGGATTCATAACCATCAGGAACCCCAACTGGATGGTATCCGGCAGGTACTAACACGACGTCGCCATTCTCTACTGCCATTGTTTCATCAAGAGAACGGTCATCTGTGTATACACGTTGCAAGACAAATCCTTGACGAGGGTTCATTTCATGATAGTAGCTTTCTTCTAAAAAAGACTCATTCGGCAAGTTATCTTGATCATGCTTATGGGGCGGATAGCTTGACCAGTTTCCGCTTTCTGTGAATACTTCTACCACTAGTAAACTATTTGCGGAAGGGTCTGAATCTGGTAAGATATTATGAACTAAACGCTTATTGCTATATTTCCCTCTATTTTCAATTCCATTATCTTCCGCTTTAATTAACATAGTAGGCAATTGATTAAAAGATGGGGAGTAGCAAAGAGCAACCCGAGCTTGACTCACAGCCTCCACCTCAAAAGAACGATCATTTGATACATAAACACTATCTGTTGGTTTCTTTTCAAATACGCTTTCTCTAGTACCTATATTTTTAAATGCTTGTTCATGATCGGTAACATTGATTTTCCCTGTTAGTGCGACAATGCAGCATTCTACTTTAGCTAGTTCTTCTGTATATGTACTACCTGGAGTAAGGTCGATTACTTTAAACCCCACATATTCTAATGAAGAATTTTCACTTGTTACTTCATGAACGATGGTTACACCTGGTGACGTTTCTTTAAGATTTGGTTTTCGGAGCAATTTACTCACTTTGTAGTTGCCTCCTATTTCTGTGAATTCTAGTAATGGCTATTATCCTAGCAATCATTAGCAGGATAATAGCCGAATGTTACAGTTGCTGGTAACTTATTCAAATGATGGGGCTTTATAATTAGCTGTAACTACTTTTTTACGTGTATAAAAGTCTACACCGTCTTTCCCGTTTGCAGGTAATGTTCCGTAGAAGGAAGATTTCCATCCAGAGAATGCGAAGAATGCCATTGGAGCTGGAACACCTAAGTTAATTCCAAGCATACCTGCATCGATATTTTCACGGAAGTAACGAATGGCCGAAGCGTTTGATGTATAGAGACATGCACCATTTGCAAATTCTGAATGATTGGCTGTTTCCACAGCTTCTTTTAAGTTTTTAACACGAACGATGGATAGGACTGGAGCAAAAATTTCATCTTTCCAGATGGCCATATCGGTTGTTACATCATCAAAAATAGTTGGTCCTACAAAAAATCCTTCTTCTGGTGTATTTTCCCGGCCATCACATACTAATTTTGCCCCTTCTTCAATACCCTTTTGGATATAACCTAATGTCCGCAGTTGATTTTGTTCACGTATAACCGGACCTAAGAACACGCCTTCATCCAAACCGTGACCGATTTTTACTTCTTTTGCTTTTTCTAGTAATCTATCAAGAAAAGCATCCGCAATTCCTTCTTCTACTGTTACAACCGAACAAGCCATGCAGCGTTCACCAGCCGAACCAAAGGCAGAAGCAATAACATTTGTTATAGCAAGTTCTAAATCAGCATCATTTAAAACGACTGAATGGTTTTTAGCACCTGTTAAGGCTTGAACACGTTTTAGATTTTGACTTCCGCGTTTGTATACATATTCTCCGACAGGCTTTGAACCAACGAAGGAAATAGCTTTCACTTCTGGGTGGTCTAAAAGTCCATTTACAACATCATGTGCACCGTGAACAATGTTGAAGACTCCTTTAGGAAGACCAGCTTCTTCTAATAGTTGAGCAAGTTTTTGAGCTAATAATGGTGTTCTTTCAGATGGTTTAAGAACGAATGTATTACCAACAGCAATGGCCATTGGGAACATCCAGCATGGTACCATCATCGGGAAGTTAAATGGTGTAATTCCGCCAACAACACCAATTGGATAACGATAATTAGTGATTTCTACATCTGTTGCAATTGTAGTAAGTGAGTCTCCCATCATTAGTGTAGGGGCACCTGCAGCAAATTCCACATTTTCAATTCCGCGTCCTACTTCACCTAATGCTTCAGATAGATTTTTACCATTTTCAATCGTGATAATACGAGCTAATTCTTCTTTATTTTTTTGTAAAAGTTGGTGGAAATCAAATAAGACTCTCGCCCGCTTTTGCACAGGTACGTTTTTCCACTTTTCAAATGCATTTGCTGCCACTTCTACAGCATAATCAACTTCTTCTTTTGTTGAAAGAGGAACCTGGGCAATAATTTCTTTTTTAGCAGGATCGTAGACATCCTCAAATTGCGTTGTTTTACTTTCGACCCATTCACCATTGATATAATTTTTTAGTTTTTCTACTTTCACCATTACATTAGTCATATTTGTGCTTCCTCCTTAAGAATAAAATCATTGTAGTTTTTGAGTACTTTAGAATGTAAGATCCTCTATCAGACTGATAAAACTGGTAAATTACATTCAACTATTTGTGATATATTGGTTATCTTTTGGTTATGTTTGATTTCATCTTAATACTAAAAACGCTTTCAGTCAACTGTTTTTTTAAGATTATTTTGGAAGTTTTGATTATAGTTTACCCGTTAAAAACTGAGCTTCTCCGAAACCAAAGCTCCAGTCAGCTGCCCCATTCGTAACAATGGAGACCATAATATCATTTGGTTCAGTTCCACAATTCTCTGCTAACCCTTGTGCTAATAGTTTATAAAAGGTTTTCTTTTGCTGATCACTTCTTTGTGTACTTGTTATAGTGACAACAATTACATTTCGGCTTCTTTCAAACCCTAACCCAGTGTCTTCAATGATTAGTTCATTTGCTCGATGCTGATGGACGATTTGGTAACGATCTCTTTCAGGGACGCCAAAAGCCTTTACCACAGCCCGGTGAGAAACATCTAGTAATTGTTTCAACTCTTTTTCATCTCGACCCTCTATTAAATCAAATCTAATTAACGGCATTTGATCCCCTCCAATTGGTTTATCAATACCAACCTTTTATTAACTATTGGGTATATGTTGGTTATGTAATGATTATATCATATAATTAATTTGGGATTCAATCAATAATTTCATCTTACTTTAAATAATTGGAATACCTTGGAGCCCAATGACACACAGATTTATAATAATAAGGCTGAAATCAAAAAAGCCTTTCCTCATAATCACTGAGAAAAGGCTTTTTATTTATGAATTTTTTTAATTAAAATCGGAATTTCAATCAAATTCTAAATGATGTAGAGCGCGTCTAAATATATAATCCCTCTTTAATGGATTTCAACGTTAGTTCATTGGACCACTCTGATCTATCAGGATAGGCGAATACTGAATTGGTTACAATTCCATCAAATCTCATTTCTCTTAATTTCCGATATAATGCTTCAAAGTTTACTTCCCCTTCACCAGGATTCAAATGCTGATGGATGGTTACGTTTGCATTAGGTGGATTAATAATATATCGTAAGCCAAATGCAGCTTTATGATTAAGTGTATCAGCAATTAAAACATGAGCAAGTAAATCTCCTGCTTCATCTAAGTGTTTGGCTACATCGCCGATCCCATCATCATAAAAGAAAGCGTGTGCTACGGAATATACTAATTTAATCCAATCCTTATCAAATGCACGAATCATTCGAATGGCTTCTGTGTTCAACTCAATAAAGTCATTTGGATGAGATTGTAAATTTAGTTTAATCCCTTCTTTTTCAAAAATCGGCATTAACTCTTCCATTGATCTTACAAAAGCAGCTTCACTTTCTAGTGGACGGCTTTTGTCCCCGCTAAATTCACTGTTCATTAAATCAACTCCTAATTCAGAAGTGATTTCAATACAACGCTTCCAATTTCTAACTGCAGCTTGGCGTTCTGCTTCGTTTGGTGAAGACCATTGTTGAACAGGAAGTACGGACGAGATTTGAACGCCGGCATCTGAACAATATCTTTTTAAATCTTTTATCAGCTGCTTATCAACCTTTGGATATTCATAAAACCAAATAAAATCTTTACGTGGAGATAACTCTACCCATTCATATCCTAATCTAGCAACTGCATCGATCGTTTCTTTTAAACTAGTATTGTCACGATAATGTGACGGATCGTAAGCTAAACGCATTCTAATTTTCCCCTTTCGTTATTGGCAAAGAATATGCCCCAATTTGTTTTATAATTCAATCCAAAAGTAAATACCTCTTTAATACGATTTGCATGAAATCCACTACCCCATTTCTTATAAATTTTTTGGAGTAATACAAATCCTGCAATCCCAAGCGCTTTCATTATTAAAGTGCATCAGAAATTCAAAACGTTATAAAGTTTTGGTTAACTCTTGGTAATTTATAAGTACATATTAATACTAATAGTACCAATAATGCAATCTTTTTTTCTTTTTTTAAAAAAAATGAGAACTAAAAAACCCTTTTTTACGGGGACTGGTCCATAAAGAAGGGTTTTTTAACAAGATTACGTTAGTCAGCAATAACTAGCTGAATGCTATTATTCTTAGCGTAATCTTTATATGTTTCATTCGGAAATCTATCGGTAATTAAAAAATCGATCTCATCTAGACCGCAATAGGTCATCAATCCATATTTATCGAATTTATCGTGGTCTACCAATAGATAGACCTCAGAACTCCGATTAACAATTGTCTTTTTTAATTCACTTTCCAAAGGCGATGCGTTCGTTACTCCGTTTACCAGAGAGATGCCCGTAGAAGCCATAAAGGCTTTCTTAATATTGTAATCTTTAAATAACTCCATATTTCTTGGATTAACAAATGAATTGGTTTTACGGTCAAGCATTCCTCCGACAGAAATTACAGTTAAATTCTCAACCGGAAGGGCACGAACGATAAAGTCGATACTATTCGTGAAAATAGTCAGATTCTTTTCCTTTAGAAAATCAAACATTGCAAGAGTAGTGGTACCCGAATCGATAAAAATAAAATCTCCATCTTCCACATAGCTTGATGCTTTTTCTGAAATTAATGCTTTTTTTTCTTGATTTCGTATTTGTCTATCTTGAAACGATTCAAGTTTTTTATGAATAGCCGATACCCCGCCATAAACCTTTTTTAGGTCTCCACGATCAACTAATTCTTGAACATCACGTCTAATTGTATTTTTAGATACATCAAAAGCTGTTACTAATTCGTCTAAAGACGCAGATTGATGTTCAATTACATATTCATTTATTTTTTTGATGCGTATTTCTTTAATCATTTCAATTCACCCTAATTCACTGTTATCGCTTACATTATATTTATTCTATCTCCATAGTACCAACAAATAACCAAAACTTCATTATATTTTTATAAAAAGGATGAAATATTTTCTATAATACGTCAAAGAAGTAATTAATTAACGCCAACACTATTCCAATTTTCATTGAGTAATCACAAGTCGGATGGCATTTTTTTTAGCATATTCTCTATATGTTGCATTCGGAAGCCTATCAGTAACTAGATAATCAATAGCACCTAAACCGCAATAGGTCATTAACCCATATTTATCGAATTTATCGTGGTCAACCAATAAATAAACCTCTGAACTTCTTTTAACAATTACCTTTTTTAATTCACTCTCAAGTGGGGAGGCGTTGGTTACCCCATTGGTTAGGGAGATACCAGTAGATGCCATAAAGGCTTTCTTAATATTGTAATTACTTAGAAGGTCCATATTGTTATTGTGTGGGTTACCGAACGAATCGGTTTTTCGATCCAGTAACCCCCCGATTGAAATAACATTTAAATGGTCGAACGGAAGAGCACGAACAATACAATCAATACTATTCGTAAAAATTGTCAAGTTCTTGTCCTTTATATATTTGAACATCCCAATCGTTGTAGTTCCTGAATCTATGAAAATAATATCACCGTCTTTCACATAGCTGGCTGCTTTTTTTACAATAGATGCTTTTTGTTCTTGATTGCGTATTTTTCTGTCTTGAAATGACTCCAGTTTCTTATGAATGACAGATACACCGCCATAAACTTTTTTCAATTCTCCGCGTTCCACTAGTGTTTGAATATCACGCCTGATTGTGTTTTTCGATACATCAAAAACTGACACCAATTCGTCTAATGATGCAGATTGTTGCTCAATAACATATTCATGAATTTTTTTAATACGCTTTTCCTTTATCAAACCATTTCATCCCCTTACAACCACTCATAACATTATTTTAATAAATATATTACCAAAATATTATCAATACTTCACTACAAATTTGTATTTAAGATATCCTTATAGGTATCTTATGATGAAGTTATAAACTTATTTAGCTTCTTCAGTATCAAGAAATGCAAAAAGGCAACGCCCCGTCGGGTAAGTTGCCTTCCAGCTACTGAGTCATAGAGGAAACAATATTTGTCTCCACACTATCTGGAGCTATGGTATTACAACGGATTCCATTTTGTGCGTACATATAACCCGTGTTTTTGTAAAACCAACAACCGCATGTTTAGAAGCAGTATAAGCCGCCCCTGCTCGTGCTCCTTGTAAACCGCCATTAGAAGTAATATTAATGAAGCCTTTATCCCTCAAAATGGAAATGCCCATGTTATTATAGTTGATGAAAGTGGAAATTATAAGGTAGAAAATTTATACGGACAGCAATATACGTTAGAAGTAGAGTATTTCTCTCAATTAATATTAGAAGGGAAAATGCAAGAGAATCTTTTAGAAGATACCATTCAAAATATGATTGTTATTGAGGCGTGTTTTAAGTCTATTGAAAAAGTAACATTTATAAATTTATCATTAGGGGGCCAGCTCCATGCCCGTAAAGCTAAGGAGCAACTCTTCTAAAAAAAATGATGAGTTGACAAAAGAAATGAAGTGTTTGAGAAGAGGAAGTTATCTATCATAAATTTATTTTTAAGATCATCCGAATATGTGATAGCTAAACTGCTGACACGCAGCACATTTGGATTGTAGTAAAGTATCCTACTAAGTAGTCTCTTACATATAAATAAGGGATAAATCATAATAAAGATTTATCCCTTAATATTGCTATTTCCTTTGTAGATACTCCAAAGGAGAACGGCTAAAAATAATAAACCTCGCCTTTTATTAATAAAATTTCGTATGACTTTTCGAATATATACTAAAACCTAAAACCAGTAATATCATTGCTCAATTATGTTTTGGTATAGATTTTACTATATATTTAGCACTTCTCTCTGCTTCTTCATACTTTAGTCGGTCTGTTTTTATGATTTCAAGAAAAAGTTCCCGGAGTTAAGAAAAGTCCGGTCGTGTTTTCCAACCTAAATCAATAGCAATGTATAAATATCCTCTTCAGTAAACAAAAGCATCTAATCAATAAAGAATATTCCGCTTTCCTCCTTCATTTGAAAATGTTCCTCTCATTATTCTCTTTACACCATTCCTCTTAATCCTTTTCTTGTTTATCCCCTTTTATGGTTTTTCCTTGCATAAGTACGTCATGCTTTAATCAAAAAAATCTCTCTGCTTTGCAATGAGATTTTTTATACACACGGCCACACTTTTTATTTTTTTAATACCAGTAGTGAACAGCACTCAACATGTTTTGATTGTGGAAACAAATTCCCCAATTATAACTGCGTTTTTAATCGACAGTTTTGTCGACTACAATAAAAGAGACAGAATTATTTCTGTCTTTTTTTAAACCGCTTATTTTTAATAGAGGAATATTCCGGGAACAATAATAATTGAGAAGTCTACAAGGTGCACTTAACTCCTTGGTGGGGACCAAGGTTTAGTGGCTAGTTGGGGTGAATTTAACCTTAAGAAACATGAAGAAGTTGCTTTTCGATTAGACTGTGGGATTCAGGTGATTTACTCGAAGCATTGTTCAAAAACTATTAACGCCTACCAGATTCAAATGGTGTTACTTTTAAAAGTTGAAAATAGCTACATTTTCCTCCTTTTAGTATCTTAAAGCAATGTTCTTTATAAATTCTCATTCCAATAGGTTCATTGTTCTTTTTCATAAAATCTATTTTTTAATTTAATATTAATGATGATATGATCGTCATAATTAAATATAACACACAACATAAAACATATAACAAAATACAATACAACTTATATGTTATTATATATGTTATATTTATTATTAAAATATTAGAAAGAAATACATCTCCCATCATACCACTGATGTGCGAAATTTTTAGTAAGTCGATGCCAAACAAGAATTCATCACAAATATAAGATGCCTTTTATTAAAGATAAGTAGCTTGGTGTAATTTAGATTCATTTCCTCCTTTTAGCAATATTAAGAAGAGGCTCTAAGGAAAATTACTCCCTACAATGGACTCCTAAAAACAGGAGTCCATTGTATTTTAATAAGTTAATTGTTCTGCCTAAAGAGATTGTCACGAAATCAATTTACAGTACTATTTGAGGGTAAAAAATAGAGCAGCCAACACAGCCACTCTTAACTAACGGTCTCTCAAACTTTCCTGCTGCTGAACAATAAAAATTATCGTTAAGTACATTTTTTATCCGTTAAACTAGCATTCCTCATAGTACTTGGAGTATATTAACAAAATATAATAGGTTGTTTTTGGTGTTAATGACTAAAAGGAGTGTATAATTCGGATGTTAAAAATTGAAGTACCAAGAATTGAAAGGGTTATGATTAGCGAGGATGGCAAGTATGGAAAGTTTGTAGTTGAACCACTTATTCGAGGATTTGGAACGACACTTGGCAGCTCATTACGTCGCATCCTTTTATCTTCACTCCCCGGTGCCGCTGTCACTTCCATACAAATAGATGGGGTACACAATGAATTTTCATCTATTGATGGGATAGAAGAAGATGTAGCAATCATCATTTTGAACATAAAAAAAATATCTATGAATATTTTCTCTGACGATGAGAAAGAATTGATGATTGATGTACATAGAACTGGTACAATAACAGCTGCTGATATTTCTCATGATAGTGATGTAGAGATCTTAATTCCCGACTTACATCTTGCTACCCTTGTAGAAAATGTACATTTTAGAATGCGCCTAACTGCAAAACGCGGACGTGGTTATGTTCCTGCAGAGCAAAACAAACGTGAAGGCCTTCAAGTAGGAGTCATACCAATAGACTCAATCTATACACCTGTCACAAGCGCCAGTTATTTAGTTGAAAACACTCGTGTCGGTCAATTGGATAGTTTTGAAAGGTTATCTTTCGAACTTTGGACAGATGGGAGTTTAGGACCCAGCGAAGCCATTTGTGAAAGTGCAAAAATGTTTAATGAACATCTTTCTATTTTAGTAGGACTTAATCCTGAATCACAAGATATCCCAATTATGGAAGAACAAGAAGAAGTTTCAAATGAAAAAGAAATACTTAAACTGACTATTGAGGATTTAGACTTTTCTGTTCGTTCTTTCAACAGTCTAAAACGTAGTGGGATTAATACCATTCAAGACTTAGCTAATAAATCCGAAGAAGATATAAGAAAATTACGTAACTTAGGACAAAAATCTTTAAAAGAGATCTTAGATAAATTAGAAAGTTTGGGTATTATCGTAGGCAAAGATGATTAAAATCCATTATTACAATAATATATAGAAATTAAATTGATGTTTAAGTGGACTGATTTCAGCCCTTTCCGAAACACCTGTATGAATATTGTAAAAAAAAGAAGACAATTAATTAAACATTTTAGGCATTAACCCAAGAAACTTTCACACATCTGACATAATATAGAACAAAAAATTTGTACTTCAACCAGTTATTTTAAAAGGCTGTATTTGTCAATATTAATTTGAGCCAGAGCGATCACTTCAAAAGTGAGCCACTTCATTCTGAGTTATTTCCATATTTGGTGGGGAATTAGGAGTTTAGGGTATCTTGCCCCGAGGGGCAAGATACCCTAAACTCCTCTCGCGCCAGCCTACTAGTCGCCATCTTCCCTTTGTTTCATACTTTGTCTAAAACGATATGACTCTCCGTTAAGGAGGAGGATATGAGCCCTGTGGGTTAGTCGATCTAGAAGAGCTGCGGTCATCTTTTCATCTCCAAATATAGAGGTCCATTCTGTAAATTCTAGATTCGTAGTTATCATGACGCTTGCTCGTTCGTAACGACCGGCAAAGAATTGGAATAAGAGCTCGGATCCTACTTTTGTGAATGGTACGTAGCCAAGCTCGTCAATAATGATCAAATCAAATTTGAGCCACCTTTTTTCTAATGCACCTAGCTTATGTTCTTCATTAGCCAGGAGAAGTTCTTCCACTAATTCTGCAGCCGAAATAAACTTAACCTTATAGCCATTTTTAATCATTTCAATACCGAGCCCCGTTGCCAGATGCGACTTTCCAGTCCCACTGTTTCCTAAAAATATTATGTTTTCCTTCTTCTCCACAAAATCTCCCTTTGATAGAGTCAAAAAACGATTCCTATTCAGACTTGGCATCAAACTAAAATCATAGCTATCTAGTGTTTTATGAACAGGAAAAGCGGCTTGTTTAAGCCTTCTTTGCCTTTGGTTATCTTCTCTAGACTCTGATTCAGCTTCTAGTAAAGCCAATAAAAATTCCTCATAGCTTAAGTTACGATCCTCAGCCTCTCTTGCGAGGGAACGATATTGTGCTCCGATAGTCGGAATCCGTAGTTGTTTAGTTAAGTGATCTAAAAGTAGTTCAGTTGTCATTTCCGCTTGCCTCCTGTCAATTGACCGTACTGTTCTATATTGGACTTGTTCACCTTGTAATCAAGGAGATTGACAGGTGTTTTGTCCATTGGAAGAGTACTGATTGGTATGTGCTGGTTTGTAAGCCTTTGTATGATTTCATGGACCTTCTCATAGCGGAAAACTTGCGTTTTCTCTGCTTCCAATAAGGCTTTTGTTAAATTGTCCATACCAATATCACGATGGAGGAGGAGAAGTCGAATGAACTTCCTATCACCTACAGATCCTTCCTGCTCTCGCATTTTCAAATGGAATCTCTTGAATACATCAGGGATCTCATTTGATTGGAATGCGTGTGCGTCTCGGATTGCCCGTGGTTTTTTAAGTAATACTTCCAAATAATGATCAAGAATGGTAATCATCTGATTGCGTTCATAGGACCGAATGTGTTCTGCGATCACATGGTTTTGAGCCACTACGATTACACGGTCGACAAAAATTTTTGCCCATACAGCTTGACCCACATAGCTGCAGGGGACAGAATAACGGTTGGTTTCCACTGTAATAAGGGAAGTTTTATTGACCTTGCATGATAAAAGCTTACAAGCTTCAAACCGGTTCGCGGGAAGGGGATGAAGATATTCCTTTTCCTTATCCCACATTTCTAAGACAGTTTCTGATTTATTTGGGACGTGAGTCCTTCCGGCCTCTTTTAAACACCAATCCAAGAGATAGTCATTCAATTCCTTTACTGATTGAACTTCCGGTAAAGGTACCAGGGCATTTCTTCTTATGTATCCTACAGTGCCTTCGACTCTCCCTTTTTCGTTACCACTTGCAGGATTACAGAATTCTGCCTTAAACACGTAATGTGCTTGGAGCCCAATGAAAGATTCCTGTTCTAGCCGATCTCTTCCTTGTAGTATTTTTGTAACAGCTGTTTTTAAATTATCAAGGAGACCCTCTGTAGGGACGCCTCCTAAGAATTCAAACGCATGGACAAAACCATCCAGGAATGCTTCCTGTTTTTCATGAAGATACGCTCTGACAAACCTTATACGGCTTGCAGAGAGCTGAACGCAGAAAAGGAAAATGCGTTGTTTTCGACCCTGTAGAATAATATCCGCCTCTCCCCAGTCGAATTGGAATTGGTGGCCGAGTTGAAAGTCCAGAGGAATGAAGGCTTCCTGAATTTGTTGCCTGCGTTTGGCTACGATTTTACGAATGTTAGAGGCAGAGCCTTTAAAATCATATTCATCTTGTAATCTCTTAAAGATTTTAATGGCGGTATGCTTTTGTTTTCTCCAATTCTTTTGATCGTCTTCTAACCATTGGTCAATTATTGGAATAACCCGTTTTGTTTCTGGAGAATATTCCTTTGTGCCATAAACGTTTTTTCTTAACACTGTCGTCGGAGCTGTATTGTTTTTTAGGTATTTACTTACGGTATTACGGGATATTCCAAGTTTTGTCGCTATTTGTCTTTGCGATAAACCTTCAACCTCTTTTAAGAATTTGATATTATGAAATTGAGCCATTTCGATCATCCTTTTCGTCCTCTAATATGAAGTAAGTTTGGTCACTTCCTATCATAAGAGAGGTTATTAGAATTGGAAATCATGTGGCTCATTTTTTATGTGATCAAATCATGGAAAAGTGGCTCAAATCTAGATTATCAAAAACAAAGGCATTTAGATAAAAAGTTTGGGGTAATTTAGTCATATTTCCCCCCCTTTTACCAGCAAAATAAAAAGGCGTTAATTCCTTGACCCCAAGGAAAATTACTACATGCTTTGGACTCCCAAAAACGGGGGTCCATTGTATTTTAGTAAGTAAATTACTCGGCCTCTTATCATTAAATAACCTCCGAAGAGATTGTCACTATAAACAACCCTTCCACATGTACTCACCTCGTAATATATTACTCTACGACAGCAACTCCGATAACATCTACGATTGCAATCCGCTCATACTCGCCAGGCTTACTTCAACACAATTTATAACTATGATATAGTTAACTTAAATAAAGATATAACATACATTTTGACGAATACAACATAAAATAATATAACTTATGTGTTGTCATATATGTTATTTATATTATTAAAATATTTAACAGATTAACAAATCCCATCCTATCTACTGTTTCCGGAATATACTGATTTGCAATGATTTATCCAATTAGCTGATTGTTTTGTTGAGTTATGTTGATGGTGTCTCTTTTGTTCAGCGGTAAAAGCGGAAATACTAACTCAGCGAATTGATATGTTTCCTCTAAATGAGGATATCCAGATAGCACAAATGTATCGATACCAAGGCCGAATATTCCTTCATCTTCTCTGCCACTTGTGTAGGATTGCAAACAAGTGCTGCTTCAGCTCTACCACGAACGAGACCAACCACTGCCCAAAGGTTCGGCTGATTTCTTCTAGCGTCTCTATTTCTCTTTTAGGACGTCCTCCATAACTGTGTTAACGTTGTCTCATTTTTCCTACGCCATGGACACAATTCTCTCTTTTTGTTACTAGGTGTAGGCACCGGTATTACTATTTATCATTGTACAACCCTATTGGTTTCTTTTAGGAACTCACATAGCTGAAAAGATATTTAGGCTATAATGCACCAGCCATGGCCCAACAAGTACAAATGGAGTGCAAATTGTTCCACCATACTCATGATTTGATTCGTAACCAAAATATGTAGATAAGGTATGTTTCATTTTATTGCTCTCTCAAATTACCAATTTTAATTGTTTGAATAGTCCGAAAATTATTGGTATACTAGAAAAAAGGTTAAGGAGTTGATTTCTTATGGAAAAGAATTTGCTTAATTCACCACAACCTGAAGTAAATGTCATGGATTCTCTATTTGCTGAAATGGTGTTAGACAAGGCCCTGCGTGATTTCCGAAAAGAGAAAATTCAAAAGAAAATCGACCTATCCTTACGAAATAAAAATAAAGCAGAATTCCTACGATTAACAGAGGAATTAAAGAAAGTTTCTTAAAATTGTTTTATGTAATTGTGCTTAAAAGGATCTTCCAGTCGAAGATCCTTTTATACTGCTTGTTGAACTAAAGTCCCCGTTTGTTGGACTCGGAGTCGCTTTTTCTTTACCTTTTTAATAGAAATCTCCTAGCTATCAGTTTGGTTGTACCACCCATAGCCCCCATCATTCCTCTTCCAGAACCCGATGAATACCACATATTTCTAAGTACCGACGGACTCTTTATAAGGAGAATACAACATCCCATAAGTAAAAGAAAATTAAGAAACGTAATATTTTCATTGATTAAAATACTTAGAGCTACAACGAATAAAAAGATTTTCGCAATAATAGTTACAATCTGACTTAATAATTCACGCCACCAGACACCCAGGTATTCATTATCATCAGCAATGACTGATACACAAGCTAAGGGAGATAGTAAATATAGGAACATGATATCTGCATGGAATACAGCAACTGAAAATAAGAATGCTATAAATGCTACAGCAAATACGGCTAGTAAGATAAGGAGTGCAGCACCCTGAAAATGGAGTGTGTCAAAGTTATTTGGATCAAACATATCATTGATTTTTTCCTTGCTAACCTTACTTCCTTCTCCAATCATCCAGTTCCCCATGTTATAGGCGACCTGTTCTAACAAAATCTTCTGAATGAAGGGCATTGCAGGGATCAACAAGGCACTTTTTAACGTATTAACAATAACGGGTCCGTATGAAATGGCATCTCCTGCAGCGTTCCTTGACATGACTTCGATGATCTTATATAAAACAATGGTTACTGCTATTGTTGAGGTTAGGGCAAGCAAGAAATTATTGACTGTAGTAAAGAACTGAATTTCAGGATTTTGTTTTAGTAACAAATCATTACACATTAGAAGTGCCCATTCAATGAAGTCTTCTAACATCCCTTGAATAGCCTCAACAATTTTCTCCTTAAAATTAAACAAGTTTACTCACCTCTTATTTAGGGTCTTCAACTTTTACAATTTTCCAAACACCTTCCTGCTTTTCTAGGGTGATTAATTTATGATCAATCTCGTAACGTTCCATATCAAAAGTGAACTTTTTTTCAGTTTCATTTAAACTGACACTTTTTACTTTCGCACCTTGACTAAATAATAAGTTTGATTTTGTTTCACCGTTTGGTAGGTCTTCCGCTTTGTTTACAGTTAATATATATAATAGTAGTTTTTGACCTTTTTCGCTTAGATCCTTAGAGATTGCCTTAGCATTTTTCCCCTTAATTTTCTCCCATGCAATTTGATTTGCTTCATCACGTGTTTTTGCTTCAGCTAACTTTTCTTCATCATTAAAGGAAGTTAAAACACTATTCATTACCTTTGTTGCTTTTTCTTGTTCAATCTTTGGATCAAATTGATTTCCACTGCCATTACATGCAGCAAGAAATGTACTTACCATTAATACAAGTATAAGCATTGCTATTTTTTTCAATTTAAAGGGCTCCCCTCTTTTGATGGATTAACGTTTGGAGTTGAATTCATTTTAGAAAAAAAGCTCATGGCAAGCTCTTCTTGCTTTTCTGCCTCTTTCTCAGCTTCTTTTATTTGTTTTTCATGCAATTCAATCTCAGCTTTTTGTAACGCTACTTTCCACTCATCCGATTCAATGTATTCTTCGTATTCCCCTTTTTTCTCTTCAAACCAGTGTAACACCTCTTGTGAAGGGCTATTTTGATAGTCTAATTGACTAACATAAAATGAGTTTGTAATATTTGGAAACAAGAGATATTGGTACGCCTTTTTCGCCTTTATTGGGTGTTTTCCAGTAATGATAATAATGCAATCATCTTTATGCATGGTTAGAATTTCATCTTCATTCATTAGGTTCCGTGCTGCATATGAGTAACTAGATGAAGAAGAAGTACTTGATGATTTCCCTTTAGATTCTGAAGACGAACCTGTCTCTACTTTAGCGGTTGTTTTCCCCATTAACTGTGAAAAATATTTTGCGGTTGTTTCGTTTACATTCCCTAAGCAAATTTTTGTTCCACAGTTACCTAAAATGGATTCAGCTTGTTCCCTTCCATACTTTTCTTGCAATTGAGTAATGTTTTGAACAATCGTTAGTACCCCAATTCCGTACCCCCGGCAGGTGGCTAAGAACCTTTCATAGTCCGGAAACTTCCCTAAGTTCGGGAATTCGTCTAAGATAAAAACCACAGGATGAGGGAGTTTTGCCCTGTTTTTAGCCCCTACTTTATACAACTCCTGAAACATTTGATTAAAAAACAAATTGATTAAGCCTTCCCATGTAGAATCCATAACTGGAATAATCACATATAAAGCGATTTTCCTTTTTCCCACATCCCCTAAAAAGAAATCTGAGAAACACGTAAACCGTGAAACCGAACTGGAAGTAAAGTCACCTATTGTCGTAAGCAAAG
The DNA here is from genome assembly GCF_018613105.1 of Bacillus sp. ISL-77. Classification (NCBI taxonomy): domain Bacteria; kingdom Bacillati; phylum Bacillota; class Bacilli; order Caryophanales; family Bacillaceae; genus Bacillus; species Bacillus sp. ISL-77. The sequence goes on along the minus strand of NZ_JAGGQY010000026.1, from coordinate 25,989 downwards.
AAATGATAATGTTTGCCCTAGTTTTTTCTTGGGACTTTTTAAATCCTAACTCATATGCTCTTCTTGCTGGATGCGATTTATCTAGTCTTAAAAATTGCTCATCTAATTCACTGGCACCATCATTACTTTCCTCTGGATCAAACTCTTGTAAAAAATCCAAAACACCTTTCATGTTGCGTTGATTAGGCGGCAACTCGTGAACAGCATACAGGATTAATGCTTTTAACAAGCTAAACTGAGCATTATACCAAAAATCTTTTCTTTTAGGGTCATTTTTAGAAGCAACAATCGCATTAGCTACCGTGGATGCTTGGATTTCCTCCCTAACATAATCAAAAGGATTATAGCGATCTGAATACTCCATTTCTGAAAAATTCACCACATGTACTTCATAGCCTTGCCTTCGTTTAACCTCCGAAGTCATTTCATAGACCTCACCTTTTGGATCTGTCACCACTAAAGAACATTCCTTTTCGTGTAACACATTAGTTACGACATATCCTTGTGTTTTGGAAGATCCAGGCCCACCGGCTACAAAGTGGTTTCTGTTTGGAAGGTTTGAATCTGTCGGCTGCACAATAACTGCCTGATTCAAAATACCGGCTATGATTCCGTTACTTTTCATATAATCTACAGCCATATCACTTCTCCTCCTTAGAAACTTGCATACTAGCTTCAAGATCTTTCATGAGTTGATTTACCGGAACCCCAACTGTATCGCCCTGTTTAAATATTTCATGCTTGTGAGAGAATCGACTCGAACCATGAACACCGTATTTGTCCGCTAACTGATATTTGCCTTTGGCGCCTTTCATAAAAAAAGTAGCATAGAAGGATAATAGGATAACTGCCCCACTACCTAAGAAGAAAAGAGGATTTTTCTCTTCAACCATGAGAGTTGAATTCTCAATCGGATGCAGTAGGTTATCCGTTATAAATTCGAAATATGGAGCATCAGATAGATTATCCCGGTGCGCTGCAATAAACGGAAGAATTCCGGCTATATTAATTACGATCAGTTCAAGAAGGATTAGTAAAAAGACCGTTAACAATAGGCGTAGTCCAAACATTTTCATGGGTTTCTCTCCTTTTGGATTACCTTTTAATCACTGCATAACTAGTTCTCTTCAAAGGGTTCGAAAGATCCCATTAACTCTAATTTATCAAATAACCATCTATCTCCGCTTTGAGCAAGCGTTACTTCATACATTTGGTTTTTTCTTGGGAATTGGCTTCCGCCCACTGAGTATTGTGTTTCCATGTTTACAAGAGCTTTTGCTTGGTTCTTTTCAACCGCACTTAGATAGACATTTAAAGCCTGCACTTCATTTTTGAATTCAATTTGTGTACTTCCCATTTCTCCAGAAGCTTTTAGTTTTGAAATGACGGACTCTGCTAGTTTATCGCGGACCTGATCAAAACGGGCAGCATAATTTTTGTTATCGTAATTAAATAATTCTCTAAAAGTTCCATCTACAAAACTTTTAATCTCTTCACTATGTTCAATTTCATACAAGGCTTCATTCTGTTGAAAGGTAGAAAGTGCTTTTTCCTTTTTATGCGATTCGTTTTTTAACTGAACCATCTGTTTTTTGGTTTCTTTGTTTATTTCCTCTGCTTGGGTAACCATTGTTCTTTGACCAATGTACATAAATCCCAAGATCACATTTGCTAAAATAGATATTCCAAGCAGAACAGCCAATACTTTAATCAAGGTGTTTTCCTCCTAATGGATCACTCTACCAAAACCAACCAGATGGGATTGCCAGTAAGGAGAATTAATGTCATGGTTTCCTATACCTGAACCATTTGAATCAAACATTATTCCGTTTCCCATGTATATGCCTATATGTGTGATGTATTTGTCGGTCTCATATGTACCAGTATAAAAGACAAAGTCGCCGGGCTTAGCTTCAGCAGGTGAGATTTTTGAAGATACATCGTACTGTTCCTGAGCTGTTCGAGGTAGCTTTATGCCAGCCTGAGCAAATGTCCATTGTGTAAAGCCTGAGCAATCAAATCCTGTATTAGGGTGTGCACCTCCCCATACATAAGGCCAACCTACATATTTTTGTGCTTCTGAAATAATCACATTAAATGCTTGTTCCCCCAATGGAGAAACATCTCCACCACCTACAACCATACTGGTAGGCATTAGATTTTCCATCACTTTTTGTACATATGTAAAGTCGCCGTAACAGTAAGGCGCTCTCCAATCCGAACAGCTCCATCCTAGTTTGCTAGATTGACTCAAGGAGAACGCTTGAGCTAATTCGACTGAATGTTTCCCTCCATTTGAGGCAACAAAATTAAGGTAACCAGAACCAAAGTTATAAGATTGAACGATAGCAGCAAAATCAACTCCAGCTTTTTGCCCTTGTTTTAACACTGATTTAAAATGTTGAACACCTAAATTGACGGACATCACAGGATCTTGTATAGAGTTGGGTGGCAACCCAGCAGATTCGGAACTTTGCATAATATCTAACGTTTGAGAATTCCCTAATTCTTGATACATAAGAGCTAGAAGGAAATCTGTGTATTCTGGTATTCCATATTTGGACGTATATTCACTAATTAATCCTCTCCATTGCGCAATATTTGGTGGGACACCAGCTGCGCCAAATGGTGAATTAATGTTCTCAATCTGTTGTTGTTCAGAGGTATTCATTCCAAGTAGCAAACCGGACATGAGTATGAAAGCAAAAACGACTCCTACCGTGATTTGCCTCCAGTTCCTAATAACAAAAACAGATCCCTTCACAGCCACTAATGCTGTCACTTATTTTCACCACAATTCTTTATTGATTTTCTCTATCTCAGCTTTCGCGTTTTCAAGTTCCTTATTTATGGGATCAAGCTCTTTTTGTTTGTCCTCTGGTTTTACGTTTTCGTTAATCTCTTTTATTTGTTGTTCTAAGGTAGCAACTTGATTTTTCAATTCTTTTTTTCTTATAGCACTCTCTAACTCTTTGCTTTTCAGCCTTTCATTTAAACTTCTAGCATCTTCAAGATCTCCATGTTCTGTAAATGCTTTGCCTATACGAAGCAGTTGGTCTTTATCTTTTGCAAATGCTTGCATTGAAAACAAAGTGCTGTAATCATAAGTTAGTATTTTCTTTTCGATCTCCAAATAATCACTTTCAGCTTTTAACCCAAGTATTTCATCCTTATTATTCACTTTATATAAGGCCTCCACAGTGGGTTTAATTAAACGTTTATCGGAATCAATCGCCTTTTGATACTCACCCTTTTTAAGGTACACAATGGCAATCTCTTTATTACTGCCATTATTTTTTTTCAAAAAGGAAATGGCTTCATCGAATTTTTCCTCACTGAGCATTTTATAAAACTTTGATTCTTGTTCTGATTTTTTAAGTTCAACCGTATGGATCGATTGAATTCTATTTATTGCTGATTGGTTAAGAAATAGTGCTAAAACAACGGCAGCCGTACAAATCCCAATCGATATACCTGCCAAGATCCTCCTTTGCTTCTTCATTTTTTGTTGTTCCGTTTCCAATCCGATGAAATGTTTGGTCTCTTCCTTCTGTAGTCTCTTGGAAATCAATTCTTTCAAATCCTCAACAGATTCAGCATTGTCAATTCTAAATAGAAATTCATCTTTTTCCTTCTTTAAGAGATTACCTTTTTCTCGTTTATATTTTTCATAGGTGAAACGTGAAAACATAGAGATAATTAAAATTTTATACTGTTCCAGCTTTTCTATATGGTTATCATAGGGTAACCATTGATTGCTTCTATATAGAAACTTTAGTGTTTTCATATCTCTAAAGAAAATATTTCTGGGATGCATCAATACTATCTCTTTTACTTTATTTAACGGATCCATCTCCAACAACTCTTTTATTAAGGCCAGACGCAGTACACGAGAATATTCTTTTGCTTTAATAAGTGGTTGGTAATCTTCCTCCATCACATAGTTGAGAATAAATCGATGTTTTCCTTTTTTTATATCACTTAGAGAAAAGAAATCAGGTGAATCTTCTTGAAGATCTTTTAAATCTTCAATTCGTTCAGCCAACACCTTGTTTTCAGGTATTTCCAAACGATAGTGGTTATTTTGATGAATAAATAACGTTCCGAATTCGAATAATTGGATTTTCACCATAATTTCCTTCCTTTACAGAACAAAATTTCGGACTTCCTCTTTTTCAATTGGAGTCATTTCGTTCCTAGCTTCATAGTCTGGGATTTCGTCAGGATCCAACCCATACTTTTCAAAATATCGTTTTTTATTCCAAAGACGAAGTTCTTCTTGTGTAAGCTCCACTCTGATAAAAGCACGTTGAGATCCATATGTAATTAACGCTTCTCCTTGTCGTTTTGCACGTAATAAGGAAATCTCTTCATCAGAAAAGGATAGATTAATCTTTTTCACTACATCGTCTACCCCTTTATTGTCTAGACCAAAAAATACTTTTGTATGACTGTTTTCAATCATGGCAGCCCCCAGGTTATCAGTGGTATCGAGAACATCGATAATTTGTTGTGTACCTGCGATCGCTCCAGCATTGTATTTCCTAAATCGTTTATAGGCTTGATAGAAAAACCTCATAGATTCAGGATTTTTGGATAAGAAGTGAAACTCATCAATAAATAAATAAATTAACTCATCTTTTGTTTTTGTTACTTCGTCCCAGAGAAAGCCGAAAATGTTAAAGTAACAGGCCGCCTGTACATCTACTTCATTTTGAAGTGATTTTAAATTAAAGGAAAATAAGGAATTATTGATATTCACGTTCGTGTGACCATTAAATAATGAGTTTGAGCCATGAACATAACTTTCTAATATAAAATAAAAATCTTGGATTTTTTCATACCGTTCGATATCATTTTCCTTTAGTTCCCCTAAATCATTGTAAAAATCTTGAAGAATGGGATAGTCAGTGGCTTTCAGATTTTTAAAATCAATCTCTTCATTGATTGAAAAGCGATTATAAAGATGGGTTAGTGTTTTGTCTAAAATACTAGACTCAACCTGTGTTAAATCGGCTTTTAATACTTTAAAAAACGCCTTAAGGCGTTGAACCTTCTGTTTAACAAGGTCTCTAACGAATTCTGCATCCGTGTTAAAATCTTCGGTGTCTGTAATTTCTGTTGAAAATATCTCCAAGGGATTGATCTTTGTCCTACTATTACTGCTTAGGTGGACTACTTCTCCACCTAGGCTTTTCACGATATGGGAGTACTCACTTTCCGGATCAATGATATATACTTTTATTCCCATTGCGTAGCAGCGAAGAATCTTCTGAACCATAAATGTCGATTTACCAACACCGGAAGTTCCGATAACGACCATGTTTTGGTTTAATGTACGCTGCGTATCTAAATAATCAATCGCTACTAAGGAATTGGTTGTCTTATTAATCCCTTCCACCTGAGCCATTGGGGAAAGGTAGCAAATTTCGGAATCATCAAATGGAAAAAAAGAAGAGGCAGTTTCACTGTTGCACATCTGATAGGTATAATCTTTTAATTGATTATCTCCTAAGGGTAAAGCGGACCAGAAAGCCATTGGTGCAGCATAATGAGGGTTTAAAGCTTTCATTCTTAATTTTGTACAAATCCTCTGAACATTGTCCTCTAAAGTCTTCAAATCTTCTAGGGATATTGCTTGTATGAAAATGTACGTGTAAAGGTACATAAAGCTGGAACGGTTTGTTAACACCTGATTGAGTTGGTATCTGGCACTATCAAGTTCTGATTGTACCCTGATACGCGTAGCTGGATCTCTTGTTTTTAAGAGTTCAGCCTCCTTATTTTTAATAGAGTCATTGTAATAACTAATCATCCCTTCAGAGTTAGCAGGCTCTAAATATTGGACAAAAGAAATGTTACCCTTCAAGCGTTTCAAGTCTGATAGCCAGTTTCCTTTTTGCTCTTTGGGATAAGAAACAACAGCCAGCACTTTAATGAAGTTCCCTCCACTTTCTATGAAACTCTTATTTTCCTTCCAAACAAACGGATAGATGGAATTAAGTTCCTCGGTCTCTAACACTCCTTGTAGGAGGTCTGGAAATTGTTGCATCTGTTCTTCTTGTTTATTTTTACGATTTCGTGATGGAAAAAGTGTTGCTATAGAAAATGGCATGATTTTCTCCTTCCAGAGTGGCTAAACGTAAAGTTTCGACATCTCAAAATCAAAGTAACGGTAAAGCAGTATTAACGTATCTTTCTCTGATAATTTTCTAATTGATACATCGTAAGTCTCAAAAGTAGATTGTAAAGAGTTTGATATTTCCTCCACCTTTTTTGTTAAAATACTCTCCGCACGTTCTAAATCCTGAAAAGTTCGTTTACTCATTTTCTCCCTCATAACAATAAAGTGTTGTTTTGTGGACATTTCCTCTTTAACCCTGATACCTTGGAAGTGATCTATATATGAAGCAATTAATTTTCGCTTATATTCATTTCTAGCACTGTCCTTATTTTCAAGTTCTTGAAGATATCGTTTTTTCCAACCTAAATTGTACGATCTCAAATCCACAGGTACAGTCATAGAGATGGTTTGTATCTGATCGTGGACTTGGCTCATTAAAAAGGATCCATAGTCTTCAAATAATCGATTCTGTTCATACTCAGCTAATAAATCCATATTGATACCACTTACTTGAAAAATGGAAACTAAGTACCCATTTTTCAAAAGCACATAATCCTTATATATACCTTCTATCACGCTTAGATCTTGAATCGTTTTTTTTCCCTTATTTACAAGGGTTTCCACTTCAAAGTCAAACTGTGTTCTATCTATTTTCATTTTGTTGTTAGCCATGAAATTCATCCCTTTTATTTGGTTTCATAAAGAACAACTTCTGTCTACTGTTGTAATTAAAAATTAGTTTCAAATAGTTACTGTAGGTTATATTTGATCGAGATGTAATGGGACGTAAAACTGCAAAAATAAAAGAGACTAATAGCACCAATGCGACAAAGAACATTTTGACCATCATAAATCCTAATGAGTGTGGTGGGATAAGCAGGATGACTGCTGCCAAACAAATTGCCGGCAATATAAATTTTAAAAAATTTGATATCGATAAGCCTTTCACAATGTTATAAGATCGATCTACATTATCAGGGAAAACAAATGTTTTCCCCTTTCGATAATCTTCTTGTCCTAATAATTCTTTTAGAACTGCTCTCACTTCTTCTTTTGAAGTCATAATAATCCCCTCTATTTAAGCGAATAACCCATATACCCAAGGAACTATCCATACAAGAGCAGATGCTAGCCCAACACCTGCAAGTGCCATTCCTACCCCTCGGAACATTTCATTTTTCGTATGAGGATCGTCTACGCCTGGTAATTTTTTAATGATGATCCAGACACCTACACAGATTCCTACTATCACGACAATTCCTGTTAAGAATGATTGAATTTGTTTAAGGCCTTCCTTCACTTTTGCCTCAATCTCGCCAGCTGCAAATGCATGCTCTGGAATCGCATAAAGACATAACACTATGGCTGTAAACAAGAGTATGGGTTGTAACTTTTTGAGCGTTTTCACTTTCCTCTGCCTCCTTTTAGTCTTTCTCACTAAGTTCCATGAATTCGATGCTTGGTTCCACTTCTTTTTCCTTGTATCTATCTTTCTGTTTTTCCAATTGAATATAATGATTCAACTTTTCTAATTGTTCATTGGCCTCCTTTTCAGAGAAGTATGGTGATATTTTTTTTACCCCACCTGTCGCACTTAACTTCCCAATGTACGAACCCTCTTCATCTGAGACCACCTCAAAATCTTGTTGCCTTATTTGAAGCTCTTTCTTTATCTCAAGATCGTAAAAGGCAAGAAAACCTTCTCCAATAGAACAACTATCCATGATAAGTTCATCAAAGGCTACATTCATTCTTGGATTGTCCCTTATTTTTCCCAACCATTTTTCATCCAGATTAGGTATCCTGATGTTTTGTTCTATTTCATTCTCTTCAAAAGAGATCCTTACCCCTTCATTATCTTTAGATATACTGTTTAATGTGATAGTCTTTCCTACAAAGTCCGAAGGAATATAATATTCCTCTAACGTTCTACGAAGGGCTTGTATTCTAATTTTCGGTTCCTTCTTTAGTTCGTCTTTTACAATAAAGGATCGTGCTTGTTCAATATTTTCATAGAATGCTTGGGCTTTAAAAGGTTTCATTAAATTCAGTCGAAATTGCTGACTATTCTGGAGAGAGAATGCTTTTCCGTCTTTCGAAAGAAAAAGTACATGCCCTCTGAATCTTTCAAATTTGGAGGTTCCGAACGTGTTCAGAAGTACTTCCTCTTTAGAATGAAAGACTTCAGTAACTTTGTGAGCTTCTTTGAACTCCTGTTTATAAACACCATAAAATTGACCATTATTTTGAAATATTTGAAATAATCTTTTATCCTGACCCCATGAAAAGATATCTATACAGTCTCCATTTAATTCAAAAAGATCTGGCTGTCGTTCTTTTATTAAAGCGTAATAAATTTCGTACTCGACTTCTCCCCTCTCTTCATTCGATAATGAAAGCTCATCGTCAACTAGGAGCTTTTTTATATCTAATTCTTGCTGCCTTTTAGTCTGTTCGATCATTTGCAAAATGTAATCGGCGATAGTGACCATTGAATCATTAACGGATCTTTCGATAGAATCGTTTCTCAAAAGATAATCCCCTTTCTGGTCAAAACTGATGCTATAAAGGGTCTATAAAAATTGGTCATGTTTGAAAAAGGATAACTTCATAAAGTTATGATTCAATACTGTTCTTATTGAAGTTTAACCCCGACTTATATTGGATTCTTCCTTATTAAGAAAGGCTTTTTTAATTCTTGTAGTCCTGTACCAAGTTATCTAGCAGCCGATTGTCAGTTGAGATAAAATATCTTTGATCCCACAGACTACCACCCTTTTTTATTTTTGTTTCCGGAAACTCCTTATATAAAAACCTTGCTGTTCCACCTTTTAGAGCTTTCATGAGATTGGGTATGTAATGAGTCGTTTTGCAATTGATAACTAGTCTAACGCTGTACCCATGGATCTCCATTCCCACGATTTTAAATTCATGACGAGTGGAGACGTTTCTAAAATAGGACTTTATAAAGTCTATTTCCTCTTTCTCTAGCACTATGTAATTATTTGTAAAAAATGCAATATGATATTGCAAACAACTCACGTGGTATTTGTTTGAATCAATCTCATACATATGTATTTTTTCTCTCAACTCCCTTATATGATATTGTTATATAGTGCGAATATTTGTTCTATTTATATTTTAACAAAAATATACTATTTTCGATATATTCAGATATTACTATCTTAAAACTATATTAATAATGAGTCATTAGCATTAAATATGGTAAAAACGCCCAACAATAGTTGTTAGCTTTAGCAGACTTTAGTCATATTGTTTCGGTATTACTTTTTAACAACCTTTTTTCTTACTTCTGTCTATTTCTATTCGTTTTACTTTTAATAGCTACCAACCTTTATTAGCTCTCGTCACCTTCAGGTTGGCGAATTTTGGAATAATTACAGTATTTGAAATCGGCAAAAATCCTGGCTGAATGCTATATAGACAAAAACTCTAACCGCGATTTGGTTAGAGTTTTTCTATTTACCTATTCTTCTTTCATTATGATTCGTAATCATCTTGTAAAGTTATTAAAGGGCCAGTACTTTTTTACATAACAATCGGAATTTATGTTTTTTTAAGATCCCTTCTCAAGAAAGAACTATTAACCACTTATCTGTTGTAGTAAACAATAAAATTAGAGATGATTTTAATAATAAATTATATATTAATGTATATGATGATATATGTTTTGATTTTATTACAAATTATGTTTTTATATTATATTTTTACTCAGTAGTTGAAACCCTGGCGTCCCCCTTTTTCATTTGTCATTTGCCCTTTTATATAAAAATTACTAGAATATTATCCCGGTTTTGAGGCATTTAATTGAGACACTATAAATATATTTCTGCCGTGAGCTGTCGGAGGTCTCATTCGGGTGTACCTAAATGAAACAGTTTTTTCAAAAGGGCTCTGTTAATTTATTGTTGATAATTCATCAAAGAAAAAAGACCAATTTTAGATTGGCCTTGAGTAATTGTAACTGCTAGACTAAAGTGAACAGTTTACGACAAATAATTTTGAACACTTATTTACTAAAATGATTCTCCATTTTATGATAGATTTTTATACTTCTATGATTAGGCGGAGGATTTACAAAGGTGGATAAGTTTGAAATGTATGTTGAAATTAGAGGAATGCTCAATCAGAAATATAGTATCTCTTCAATTGCTAGGACATTAGATATATCGAGAAATACTGTTTACAAGTATATTCGTAAGTCACCAGAGGAAATGGCGGAGTGGACAGCATCTACAATGACTAGAAGTAAGAAGTTAGACATTCATAAAGAATTAATCCTGTATTGGTTAAGAGAATATCCAGATATAACTGCAGCCCAAGTTCAAGACTGGCTTAAAGAAAAATATCCTGATTTCAAGATCGGGGAAAGTACAGTTAGAAGCTATGTCGCGTACCTCCGTGATGAATATCAAATTCCAAAGGAATCTGGCTCTAGGGATTATCAAGCAGTTCCTGATCCCCCAATGGGTGAACAAATTCAAGTAGACTTTGGTTTCAAAACGGTAAAGAACCAATATAGTAAACCAGTTAAACTAATGTTTATCGTATTTGTGTTAGCCCATTCTAGATATAAATACATTGAATTTCAAAATCACCCTTTCACGACGAAAGATGTTATTTCAGCTCATAGAAATGCATTTAAGGAATTTGGGGTGTTTCAAAAGAAATTTTGTATGATCAGGATCGACTAATAGTAGTGTCTGAGAACAAAGGGGATATTTTACTTACAGAAGAGTTTCAACAGTTTGTAAATGAAATCAAATTTGAAGTGAAACTTTGCAGAAAGGCTGATCCAGAAAGTAAGGGTAAAGTAGAAAATGCGGTCAAGTTCATCAAGAATAACTTCATTAATAATAGAGTATTTCATAACATTGATTCTTGGAACGAGCAGTCTCATAAATGGTTAAAAAGAACAGGTAATGGCAAAATCCACAATGGAACAAAAAGAAGACCCGCCGATGTGTTTCTCGTCGAAAAGCAACACATGCGACAGGTCAACTTACTAAACCATATTCACACAAATAGTATAACAAGAAGTGTAAGAAAGGACAATACAATCATGTACCTTTCGAACAGATACTCTGTTCCGTTAGGAACATATCAAAAGTATCCAGAAGTCCTTATTCATGAGACTGAAGATAATAAGTTAGTAATCTACGTCCAAGAGTCAGGGGAAATATTGGCTACACATATCATTAGCCCTGATAAAGGGAAACTCATTCAAAATAGATCCCATCAACGGGATACTTCCAAAGGGATAAAAGAGCTTATCGAAATTATTAGTGAACATTTTACACATAAAGCACAAGCAAGGGCATACCTAAATGAATTACGAAATAGGTATCCACGCTATCTGCGAGACCAGCTAAGCTTAATAAAAAAGTGTATCGAACTTGGGTCTTTAGAAGTAATAGATGATGCCCTAGCAATCTGTATGGAGAGACAGCTCTTTAGTGCAAATGACTTTCAGGATGTGGTATCCCTCTTTAAGCGACAACGCCAAGTGAACAGTGCAAACGTCAGCGATCAACACATTGAAACAGATTATAACGACATCTCTGAGTTAACACTCGTAAATACTGAGGCGAAGCAGCGTCCCCTGGAAGATTATTTCACTATCATGGAGAGTGAAAAATGAAACAAATAAAATATCTACAAGACTCCCTTATCTCACTAAGGTTAGTGGAGAGCTCAAAAGAGCTCCCTTCTCTGTTGGAAGCAGCTGAAAAGGAGCAGCTTAGTTATATTGCTTTCTTGAATAGTGTAGTTAATTACGAACGGAAAATGAGAGACGAAAAAAACGTGGAAAAACGGTTGAAACTCGCAGCGTTCCCATGTGTCACTCCGCTGGAGGAATTTAATTTAGATGAACAAGAATCGTTAAGCTTAAAACAGTTTAATCAATTAAAAGAATTAGCATGGATTGAGCAGTTATTTAATCTTATTCTATTAGGACCTCCAGGTGTGGGGAAAACTCATATGGCGGTTGGATTAGGATTAGAAGCCATTAAACGAGGTTACAAGGTTTCATTTATATCAATGGGAGACTTGGTTCATACCTTGAAAACCATGGACATCACCAGGAAGTCCCAAACTAGGATTAAGAGAATAAAAGAATCACATTTAGTTATTATTGATGATTTGATGTACGCAGCTATGGATCCAAGGGAAGCTAATTTATTTTTCCAATTGATTAATGACTTGTACAACAACTCATCGATTATCTTAACGTCCAATCGTTCTCCAAAAGAGTGGACTGAGCTCCTAGGTGACGTAGGTGTGGCGACAGCTATTTTAGACCGTCTCATTCATCGGGCAGAAATTGTTCATTTTAATGATTCAAGTTATAGGATGAAACATCGCGAAACAATTTTTAAAGAACAAAGTGTTCAAAATTAATGAGCAAAATTGTTCAAATGTACTTGACGCTTACAGTAATGTCTTGTTCAACTAAAGCACCCTATAGTTTAAGTACAAGATTTCACAATCTTGTATTTATTTTAAAATGTAGGCTAATTTGTAGTTGTACACCAGCCAGTTTACTAATACAATTTTATATACATTTTCCAACATTTTTCAGTAGAAATTACATAGAAATCGCTATATAGCAACAAAAAATGCCTCATAATATAATTTGATAGACATTTCACCTTACATTTTTTTTTGTTTGCAATAGGTAACGGAACCCGTTAATATTTTTCTACTTATTTTTTGAATGGATAAATTCTTTTTCAACAGGAAGTTGTAAGCTGGATACCATGTTGTTAACTGCACTAAACAGAGCTTTTACTGAGGAGGTCATAATATCAGTATCAATTCCGCAGCCCCAATATACAGCACCATTCTTTGCGGTAATTCCTACATAAGATACAGCGTTTGATCCTGAACCTATTTCCAGCGCATGCTGCTTATAGACCAAATCTGTATAATCCATACCCAGTTGGGTTTGAAGAGCGTTGCTGACAGCATCAAGTCTTCCATTTCCCACACCAGTAAATTTATGTTCTTCATTATTCATCCGGATCGATACAATCGTTTCGTAATATCCATTTTGAGTGTATTTATAACTGATTAATTCGATAGGGGTGTTAATATTTACATATTCATTGATGAAAATGTCATAGATTTCATTGGGCATAAGTTCCTTGTGCTTATGATCTGAAACATTTTTCACACTATATCCAAAGCTCTCACGCATTTCGGTAGGTAGATCAATTCCATACTTTCGCTGAAGGATATAACCGATTCCTCCCTTACCGGATTGACTGTTAATTCGGATGATATCTCCTTCATATTCTCTTCCAATATCCATCGGATCAATTAATAGATAAGGTACAGTCCAATACTTACGTTCTTCTTCCTCTCGCCATTTCATACCTTTGGCAATGGCATCTTGATGGGAACCTGAAAATGCAGTAAAGACAAGTTCACCGCCATATGGGTGTCTTTCGTGAACCTTCATTCTTGTTAATTTTTCATATTTGGAAATAATAGTAGGGATATCTTCAAAATTCAGCTTGGGATCTACCCCGTGGGAATACATGTTTAATGCAAGCGTTACGATGTCCACGTTCCCTGTTCTTTCTCCATTTCCGAACAATGTTCCTTCGACTCTTTGCGCTCCGGCAAGCATTCCTAGCTCTGCATCTGCTACCCCAGTTCCTCTGTCATTGTGTGGATGAAGTGATAGGATTACATTATCTCGGTAGCTCAGATTGTCACTCATATACTCAATTTGACTTGCGTAAACGTGAGGCATGGACATTGATACCGTAACTGGTAGGTTGATAATTACATTGTTATCAGCTGTCGGCTGCCAAATATCAAGTACCTTGTTGCAAATTTCAAGCGCAAACTCCACTTCTGTACCCGTGAAGCTTTCAGGAGAATACTGAAATTGGAAATTCCCTTCGGTTTCAGCAGCATATTTCTTTAGTATTTTTGCTCCAGTTACAGCAATATTAATAATTTCTTTCTTAGATTTTCTAAATACTTGCTCACGCTGTGCCATAGATGTGGAATTGTACAAGTGCACCACTGCTTTATTCGCACCCTGTAACGCTTCAAATGTTTTTTTGATAATATGTTCTCTTGACTGTGTTAAAACTTGAATTTTCACATCATCCGGAATCAAATTTTCTTCAATTAATGTACGTAAAAAAGCAAATTCGGTTTCCGAGGCAGCTGGAAAACCTACTTCAATTTCCTTGAAACCTACTTGTAAAAGCAACTGAAAATATTCTAACTTTTCCTCTAGACTCATCGGGACGACCAAAGCCTGATTCCCATCACGTAGATCAACACTACACCAGGTAGGAGCTTCTGTAATATACTCCTTCTCTGTCCATTTCAAGCATTGCACTGTGGGCATAAAGTAACCTCTAGAATATTTATCGATATTTTTCATCCGACTCCCACCTTTTCATTTGTAATTGTTAGTTTATTTAAAATAAAAAAAGCCCCGTCTCTATAAAAATATAGAGACGAGGCATTGCTCGCGGTACCACTCTAATTGATTAATCATAATAATATTAACCCACTCATTTTCAGTGGCAATCACCACCTATCTACATAACGGTAGAAAACCGACATCCCCTACTGATTAAGTTCAGGGAGTAGCTCTTGGATGAGTTCAAAGGCTATAACTACCGATTCTCACCAACCATCGGCTCTCTAACAAGTTTATAAATCCTTTTACTATTTCCAATCTTTGCTTATTATTTAATTAAATACGATAATATATCGATAAACTCGAGTTGTCAATACTAAATTTACTGAAAATAAAGATTAATATGAATTTATATTCCTTCTTTAAAAGATAAACCCCTATATTATAAACCTCTTTTTAAAGTATTCTGCCCTTTAGTTGAAGAAGAAAAGGGGATACGTCGCCGTTTAACGGGTTCCGTTTTGAGGTGCAAACATAGCAAATCACATCATATATTTTGTCACTAATATCAATGCAATTCTCAATGGAATTCTCTGAGTAAATAACATCAATAAACGCAAAGAAGGGATAGCTTAATGGCTATCCCTTAAATTCTCTAACGACTTCCGTTAAATAAATTTGTTGTCTGTTTTTATTGAGTGTCTTCGTCGCTTTTGTACTCCAAAATATCACCTGGCTGACAATCCAAAGTCTTACATATCGCTTCTAATGTTGAAAAACGAACCGCCTTTGCTTTCCCATTTTTCAGAATGGAAAGATTAGCCATAGTAATTCCAACCCTTTCCGAAAGCTCCGTTACGCTCATTTTTCGTTTTGCTAACATCACATCAATATTAATAATCATTGCCATATCCTCCACCTCAGACCGTCAAATCATTTTCTGATTTAATGTTAATCGCTTCTTGTAGAAGCCGTTGGAGGATAGCAGCAAAAACGGCGATAACCAACGAAGCAAAAATGATGATGAGTCCTAATAATCCAATAGGAGGGTCAACTTTCTTCGCTATAAAACGAAAGAGTGGCAGACCTAATACATACAAACCACTGATTGTAAACGCACAGCACTTTATGTTCTTTAACGCCTTTACAGATAATTCCGAGAACGCTGTGTTCTCGTCAATGTACCGTAAAAGATTGAAAGCCTGATAGAGAGCAACGTAAAAAGGTACAGCCGCTCCATACATCACGATGAAAACGAGATATTTCATCGGGGCAATAGTTGGATACATTCTTGCTGCGAAATTCGCCATAGGGGGCACTAAAAATATACATAAAGCAAGAACCAGTAGTCCTATACTAAAAACAGCTATTTTTAAAAACAATGTTGTGACTTCTCTCAAAATAAACACCTCACATTTTTATTTCATTTTTTTCTAGGAAATTTTTAATTGGTTTTTGAAGTACGTCCACAATGGCTGCGATGATGCTTGTTGCCAAAATGCCCATTAGACTTAGTGATATTGGACCTGCTGCGTCGTCACCTGTAACTTTAGAAAGCACCTTTAAGATTACTATCCCTAACACAATGAAGAAAATGACTGTAAAAACACATTTTTTTATAACCTTCAAAGAATTAAGGGATAATTCAGAGAAAGCATTGTTTTTTTCGATATAGGTTAATAGTTTAAATGCTTGATACAACGCAACAGAAAACGTAATACAGAATCCATATGCACATACTAAAAAGGGGATTAGGAAATAAGCCGTATCTGGATGTACCTTTGCGTCTTTAATGGCTATTTCAGGCAAACAAATACATAAAGCAAGCACTGCAATTCCAGCCAGAAAAATAATTACCTTTAAGAAAGTGGTTGAGCCTCGTTTAACATTCATTTAATACACCTCACTTATTTAATGACAACTGATTTTAGCATATTATTTATCGTTTAACAATAAATTAGTATTGTTTTTTATTATATTATTATCATTATTAAAATATCCTTTTAATTATGACAAAAATAAAAAGCATTTCTCATTACAAAGAAATGCTCTTACTTTAAAATGTTATATTTACAACTTGTTCTACAAAACTTCCAAATAGTTTCTTCTGCGAATTTCCACTACTTTGGGTTTTCTTGGGTTTAAAAAACTCCATATCTGTTCCTCCTTCATAATTCACAGTAAAAATCACATGATAATTCACAGTAAAATTCACACTGTACAATAATTATTTCCATATTCGAGAATTGGTGTGCGAAATCCTACTTGAATTTTAATAAAAATATCAAAGAGTGTAGTAATTTCAAGGAAAGAAAAAACGTGAATTCGTGTGTGAATTCACGTTAAAAATGTATTGTGAAATTGATTTTTGCACCCCAAAAGAGAACCCGTTAGTCGCCGTTCCGCCATCTTTTAATTACTTCACTTAAAATCGTCAGGTACCCACGTAGCAATATGGTCCCCTGGAGTAGCAACTATCAGCCATTCTTCTCCTGTATATCCAGCACCATCTCCAACTTGCCAACATTCATAAAAATTGTGGTGACCGTTTACAAACATCGTTAATCCACATTGGAAAACGATAAAAAGGTGCGGGACAGAGTTACCTAATTTAATGTCAACAACTTTGTCCCTGCGTAATTTGAAAACTAAATTGTATTCCTATTCCTCAGTTAATTCCTCCATTTCATCCTCTGAACTAGGATAATTTTTCATTCCATTGGGTAAAACTGTCCATTTTGACTCGATGTTAATCCAAAGGTCATCTGGTTCTTGATTAGTTGTTTAATGCATAAATCGAATAAAAATTGCTCCTGCTCCAACACCGAATTTTACTCCATCTAATTGACTACCAATAAATAAATGTTGAAGAGCCCTTTCGGCAAATTGCTTTTCTCCAACGTCCAACATTCTCACCTCTTCCTGAAAACACTTATTTTCCTATAATTCAACACACCTCAACTACTATCCTTCTTGAGCTAACCTGCCCCGTTAGCACAATAAGAAAAGCTGCCACAATTGGCAGCTCTGATCTTTCGCTAAAGCACCCGATAGTTTAAGAAGAAGTCTTTAATATTTATCTGATTTGCTCCGCCAACTCTAAAATAATTCCCTCTGGACCACGAACGTAGCATAACTTATAACTTTCTTCATATTGCTGTATCTCACTAAAGATTTCCGTGCCCTTCTTTTTCAATTTTGCAACAATAGCTTCAATATCTTCAACAGCAAAGCAAATATGTCGGATACCCAGCGTATTTGCAAAAGGCTGCTGAATATCTTTTTCATCTGACGGCGTATAAAATTTGACTAGCTCTATCCATGCCTGACCATCTGGCATCCCCAATCCTACACAGGCCGTTTTAACATCATTAAGCCCAACTATTCTATCCAACTGTTCTCCATCCAATTCCCATTCCGCTTGCACTTCAAGTCCTAAATCAAGAAAAAACGCTTTAGCCTCTGAAAGATCATTTACGTTTATACTCACATGATCTATTCTATTGATCTTCATATCTCATACCTCCTCCTCCTATGTTCCTGTTATTTCAATACCTGTATTCGCGTAAGGTTTGTTTGTAATTCTAATTCGCTTAAAACAGAAAATATCCTTCTTCATACAGATAGGTAGGGGTTTGAAGTTATCGCTCCCTTTTCCCCCCGTCCACACCAGTACGTGCAGCTTTCACCGCATACGGGTCTAGTGGCTATCCCTCCATGTTGATTAGAACTTCATTGGTACTGTTCCACCACTTTCACTGATATAAAGATAAGTTATACAGCCGCTACTCTCACTAATCATGCAAGGCAAATCTTTATCGGTTAATAAGGTTCTTGTGAGACTAATAGAGGTTCACCTCCTACGGGAGGCACCGACTTATTGAAACGGAAGAATTGAGACACGGATGATGTTGTGAACTCCAACGTTTCTCTGGGAGTAAGCCCTCCACGTTATCAGCTTACAATGTTGAATTATATCTATTATAGAATGAACTTAGGTGCTTCCTGTAAGCCTGTTAGCATTCATACGCCTGTAACGTATCATGGATTTTCATATTAGTTATTTTTACTCACCCACATCTAACCTCACAATTTGGTGACATACACATTTCTATGTATTGCAGGTTTAGACCCGTACATTCAGAAGTTCGTCAGCTTAGCCTTTTACTTTTAGACTTTATTTGCATTCTCACCATATTCATTCAACTCAAGCATCATGAATTACACCACTCCATCGAGTAGGCTTTCGGCAGCCGAACTGCTACGGTAATTTCTCACGCCTTTTTGCCGAGCTTATAACACTATCATTCTTACTAATTCCAGTGCTATTCGACTAAGAGAGAACCCTTCAGGGCGTTACCCCATCATTTGATTCTTCGATATAATCCTTCAGTTCCGATAGGAACTGTCTAGCCTTTACCAGAGAAATGTGACCATCCTCCATTTAAGCTAGAAACATTTCGCACAACTATCCTGCTTCGTTAGTTCAACAAGAAAAAAGACCGCCGCCGCGACCTTCATCTATAACTATTGCACCCGTTAGTTTAAGTGAATTACTTCACGATATCCTCTAAAATCATCATTTCTGCAATATTTTTTTAATTACTTATTAAAAACCTTTTCATAACCAATCCAGTAAACAGGGTCTCCCCTAAAACAAAGGTAATTGTTTCCACTTGTTTAAAGTGGTTTTTTCGATAAAAAGAAATTGCACCATTATTTTTTTCCCATACCGCAAGCCAAAGTGACCCTTTATCTAATTGTTTTGCTATTTCAATAGCTTTATCAAGCATTTGTTGACCGAATCCTCGTTGTTGAAATTCATCTAATACATAAATTCTTTCAATCTCTACACTGTCCTTGTCATAAATCTTACTTTGAGCTTTTTCAGTATTTAATTTAAGATAACCAACTAGCTTTTCATCATCAAACATAAGATAGAAAAGAGAATCAGAATTAGTTAACTGTTCCGTTAATGCTTCATCTGATAATGAATTTCGAATATATAAAGATATATCTTTCTCTGTATTATCTTCACCATATGTATCCGCAAACGTTTTTACAGAAATCCCCTTAAGTGTTTCAATATCCTCTAAACCACATTTTTTAAAATGAATCAAAACATCTCTACCTCCTTATTTCTTTATTCATAATAAAAGATTATTTCTATTTTAACATTTTATTTTTCTATTCAATGGCAGCAGAATATAAAAGAAACTAATATAACAATGAAATATATTAATATAACAGGTTATTTCACAAACCTGCGTCGTTAATACAATAAGAAAAAGAGTTGCACCAACAACCCTTTGTTTAACTCTAGCACCCAGTTAGTTTAAGTACATTTCTTCACATACATAAGAGAAGGATGACAAAATTGGCTTAATTTAAGAGAACGACTAAGCCAAGAAGGAAATATAATATAGCCCCAATTCTTTTCCCCTTTGAGTCTTTATTTTCAATAATCATGGCAACACAGAATATCGTGAAGAGAGCAAATCCCACAAAGCGTAATTTATCAGCAAACGGTCCAGCCTTTTCTAAAATTAATACAATAATCGAAATGACAGTTAGCGAAATATAAAACCAATTGTTTTTATTATTCATTGCTTATCTCCCCTTGAACCAATTCTTCTCACCTGTTATATTCGATTTTTTCAATTACAAATCCTCCTAAAGCTAACCTGCTTACGTTAGTTGAAGAACACTATTTATTTGGCAATGGACTTTCAGGGCGTTTAGGACAGTAATTACAGTAAGTGTCACTACATTTAGATTCAGTCCAGTAATTACATTTAGGACAAAAATAAGCATCAAAATCTTCATAGTAAACTAAATTAAATTTACAATTAGAACAACAACGGTCTTCATCAATATGACCATCAATTTCAAAGTCATCAATTATTACTTTGTCATCTTTTTCTTCTATTTTCATAAGTCCTCCTTTAATTTCACTATTGCACCCGTTAGTTGAAGAAGGTGGATAGTTAGGTTTTAGGGTGAAGTCGATTATCAAACATTCCGTATTTTACTATAACAAATCATAATGTTTTTAATTTTTTACACAACTTTAACATCAATAATTATACGATTAATGGTATAATTATTGAAAAGGCTTACAATCGTTGGAGTTTGAGGTGAATAAAAAATGGATTTCTATGAAAAGTTACCTGATGAGTTATTAATTCGTTTTTACTATGAAATTATTAATAATATTGAAAAAGGTATTCTTACGAAAAATATGTATTATGAAATAGGTATAATTATTTCTGTTGCTAATCGGAGAGGAATTTCCTTAGACCAACCTTCTGATTTTAATGAAGTGATTAATCAGCAAGCCTTAAATGATTTATTACAATCAGAACAAGTTGGTACAAGGTGTAGTTCTCAGATTGCCTAGCCCTTATTTGTTTAATGTTATAATTTAACTAAATTTACTTCCATAAATATAAACTGACTTTTAATTATAAAAATGGGTGCTGCCAGATAAGGTAACACCTTTTTTTGCCCATCTTTTTGGTAAAGCACCCGTTAGCTGAAGAAGAAAATCAACACATCTCTTATATCTATGTCATTTTTTCCGTCAACAACTACCCTTTATAAAACAACTTCTAAAGGAAGCTCTCTTTATATTAAAACCACAATCTTTTATGATAATCATATTCAGAGATATCGTAATTCTCTTCTCTTTCTTTTTTTGGGGTACACTCTTCACAAGGTTCTTCCGACTGGTTATGTTCACATTGTTCTAATAAAAGTTCCATTGTTTGTATCCCCTCTCCTATTTCTTACTATCCATATTAATGGAAGCGGTTACATTTATCAGGTGCTTTTTATTGGAAAATAATTAATCGTGTTATTAGATTTGTGAGGAAATAAGAGTGAAACAATCATAAAATTTTTCTGTTTTTGAATCTGGTAATTTGGACAGTTCCGTCAATCTCTTTGATTCCCTCATAAGCCTTCCTATTCCAATCCCTTTAAATAGGCTTTTCTAAACATAATATGAAAATCCGAATTTTCTCCGAAATATCGCTTAAAGCCTTCTAAAACTTTTTCTTTAATTATTAAACAATCGCACCCGTTAGCTTAAGTACAATTATTCACAAACTTTATTTGTAGGGCTGAAAATCCACTGATTTTGCTTGATACATTTTGTCACGATATACATAAGTAATAATAACTTCACCAATAGAGTGTGCTGGAGAAACTTGAGCAGCTAACCTAGCGATAAGGTGATTGTTTTCTACTTCATATTTAATAATGCCTCCAAAAAATATATCTTTAAATACATTCTCAGGCTTGATACCTACTGGACTTATATCTACAACATAATGCTTGTCTCCAATACTTATTTTCGCTTCAGTTGGTGTTAACCTAGTTTTCGCATTTTTCAATACTACTGCAAGAGGGTTATCAACAAGCACCTCGCCAAATCGATTATAATCTGTTTCAAAAACATAAACTTCTTCTAATAAAACACCAGTACCATAACCTTTGTTCAATATTATGATTAACTCCTTATTTCCATCTCTGTTTATGTCCTCATATATAATTTGTGGGGCATAAGAAGGGTTACTAGCAACGCTTAACCAAAAAGGTCTTGAGGCAATACTTCCCTTAAAGTCAATTTTGAAGTCATAATATAAACCATCGATTTTCTTGGCATACATAGTTATATTATCCTTACTTGACTTTGCAACCATATCATATCCTTTAATCGTTGCCCCTGCTTTATTAGGGGCAATTACAAGAAGTAATGCCATTATAAAAATAACGTATCTTTTCATTAGTTCAACACCTCATTATAGTGTTCCCTAAGATGTTTTCTGATTCAACTAAACTCCCCCGTTAGCACAACAACAAAAAAGGATTGCCGCAGCAATCCTTCCTGAACTCAAGCACCCGATAGTTTAAGTACAATATTTCACAATCTTTCTTCTGTAGTAAAAAAATTGCAAGATGTTCGAGGTCTTTGCACCAGAACCTCTTTCTTTAATAATGGTTTTTAAAAAATTATTCGAAGTTATTACGTAGTCGATTGATTAATTCTTTTGCTGGTAAAGGTACATAAGTCAAAGGTACAAGAGACGCTGTATAAACGGCTCCTTTTTTTAATAATTTTGCCACTACTTCATATATCATTGACCTAGGTACGCCTGACCTTTTACTTATCTCATATCCAGATATAGGAAAGTCCTTTAAAATTTCTGTATATACTTGGAGCTCATATTGCGAAAATCCTAATTTCTGAAGCTCTTTATAAATTTTCTCCATAAAACCCCTCTTATTAGCAAATCTAATAAGCTGATTTTGCCATTTTCTCTTTTAACCTTTATTACTTCAAGCAAAATGTTTCATTTTTGAACAATATCTCTATACTCAAACTTGTTCATCAATTTCAATAAAATAATGATCCTTACAATGAGACACTGCCTTTATGAATGTAAACAATAAATCCTACTAAGTTCATTTTATCGTTTCTTATTCCACTAACTATGCCCCGTATGTTGAAGAGGAAAAGGCTGCCGATGTAGCCTTAACTTGTTTAACTCTAGCCTCCGTTAGTTGAAGAAATTATAAAGATTTTAAAGTATTACACCTGAAAAATTCCCTTTTAATACTTCTTTTTCATTCTGATTTTTACATAAAAAGGATGCAATGATAGCTGTTCTATTATTTTCTTGCCTTTCGTATTTTTCAATTTTCACTACACAAATTATTGTATCTCCTGTAAACACAGGTCTTAAAAACTCAAAATTCATAGTGCGAGCCAGTACGTTGTTATCTCCACCTACTTTTGTTGGTAGAGTTGCCGTTAATAACCCTTGAATGACAAGTCTTCCTTGTTCATCTTGAGTTATATGATGAATCCCTTCATCACCTGAAATCTCTGTAAATAATTCAACATCCCTTACTGTAAAAGTCCGTTCAAACGTAATTACATCTCCTACTTTTAACACCAAATTTGTCTCCCCTTTGCTATATTTCTATATATTTGGAAATATATTTCCAATATTTAATCAGTAATTACCTCTTATCACTAGTCGACCAATTAAAAGTAGGCTACTGAGGGTTAGGGTTAGGGTTAGGCTTAGGTTTTGAATTTATAGAATATTTTCTTTTGTTTTTAGATGTGGAATTTGCTACGAATACACCAACTAAAATGAACAAAGCACCCAAATATTCTTGGAACATTATAATTTCATGTATAAAGATAAACGCAAATATTGCTGTAAAAACAGGTTCTAGTGAAAAAAGAAAACCTACGCTTTCAGGTGTGGTGTACTTCTGAGCAATTGGCTGCATAACAAAACCATATGCAGAGCAAATGAACGCAAGACCAAGTATAGCAATCCAATCAATCATGCCATGTGGTAAAACTGGTGTTTCTAAGATAAACGTTCCTATCGTTGCATACAGAGCAGCAAATCCTAGTTGAAAGATAGCTAGTTGCAAGGCATCTACTTCTTTTACAAAATGGTTTGTTACGATAATATGGATTGCATAAAGTAATGCAGCTACAAGACAGTATAGTGAGCCAATTGAAATAGAGAAATCATCTTTGATAGTAAGTAGTCCTAACCCAACTGAGACAATTATCATTCCATATATTATTTTTTTACTCGGTAGTTTTCGTGTAATAAACATTTGTAAAACTGGTACCAAGATAACAGTTCTTGTGGAATATTGCTGCCAAAATGATAAATGCAATTCCACATCGTAACAACCCCAAGTTTCATAAATATATACGATGTTCCCCAAGCCATAGAAACAGTAGCTAAAATCAAGTTTGCTTGTTTTTGTGTCATAATTGTTAGCCCTAACCTTTCATCTATTTATTTAAGATTGAATTTATGGTATCATCTGTATTTGTATTAGTAAAACGAATATTTATAATAGATATATAAGTAATTCTAATGTAAAGGAGCTAGTAATGATGAACTCTTATTATGCATTTATCAAAGCTATAGAAACAGGGAGTTTTACCAAAGCAGCTGAAGAACTTGGCTATACTCAATCCGCCATTAGCCAAATGGTGCAGTCATTAGAGGAAGAACTTTCTACTACCCTTATTCTACGCTCTCGTACAGGTATTACCCTAACACCAGATGGCGAGGAATTTTTGCCATTTATTAAGAATATTTGCAATTCACATAGAGAACTGCTTGAGAAGAAAAAAGAGATGGTAGGTCTACAAAGTGGGCTGATTCGAATTGGCACATTTTCTAGTGTTGCATGTAATTGGCTACCTGGATTGATGAAAGATTTTAAGGATCGGTACCCAAGTGTTCATTTTGAATTACATCAAGGCGACTATACAAGTATCTCCAATTGGATTAAAGAAGGAACTGTAGACTTTGGCTTTGTGAATCCAGAGGCTGTAACAAAGCTAACGACCATTCCTTTGCAAGAAGATGAAATGTTAGCTGTATTGCCAAAAGAACATCCTTTATCAACGCACAACATAGTCTCATTGAAAGATTTAACGAAGGAATCTTATATTCTTTTAGATGAAGGAGGACTAAGTGAACCATTAATGATTTTTAAACAAAACAAATTTGAACCTAATATACAATTCCAAGTTTATGATGATTATGCGATTATGTCCATGATTGAAAAAGGACTTGGCATTTCTATTTTACCGAAACTTGTCTTAAGCAGATGCCCGTATAATATTGAAACGAAGTCAATCTCTCCCCCTGTTGTTCGTACAATCAGTTTGGCATACAAGGATAAAAAGGTATTGCCAATAGCAAGTAGATACTTTATCGACTTTATCATTGACAAGTATGGTAGTGGTATAAGAACTTAAATTAAACTTGATGGCACTTCATAATTTAGAAATATATTACCACTCAAAATGTAAAAAGATGAGTAAAAGACATTCTTTGGAGGAGTGTCTCTTTTTGTTATCACTTAATAAACTAAATCAAAAACCTTATTCCACTAACCTGCCCCGTTAGTTGAACAAGAAGTACACAATATCCTCGAACTGTGCATTAAGTTCTTCCGAAGATTTCCCATAGTTAGTCATTAAGATAATTCTGATAAAATAGGTATTATTTATTAATTTGGAGGCAACATGACTGACTTAGAAGGACAACCGACGACTACTTTATTGGCCCAACTAACTTATAGCCCTTTATATATCATCACTGTAATAATGGCTCTTGGAGTACTTATTTTCTTAAGAAGTGAAAAAGGTTGCTTAATGTTTTTGAGTAGAATTTGGGCTGTGGGTCATATAATTATTTACTTACTAGCTATTTACTTTAATTTAACAAACCCTAATTAATGCACAGTTTAAGTCAAATACGCATTAAGCGTTTTTTCTTATTCAAGCAAACTGCATACGTTAGTGGAACAAGAAAAAGAGCCGCAGCTACGACTCTTTGTTAAACTAAAGCACCCTTTAATTCAATAAGCGATGAATAAGTTGCAAAAAGTG